>JBJFAC010000255.1:0-11426 GCA_051887715.1 Candidatus Neoclostridium sp. | reverse complement strand
ACAGTCTACCGCAACGGGGTTGCCATTCCCAATCAGGCGGCTACGGGAGAAGATACCATCGGCGGTACTCTGATTCTGTCCGTCGCGGACGGCACCACGATAGCGCTTTACAACACGGGCGCCGCCACGACCGACTTTACTAACGTCGGAGTAACCGTCGTAAGGCTTGCGTAACGGCGTTTCGTCGCCCAAGCCGTCCGACGCCCGACGCTCTTAACCGTAAAGCGATCGCAAGTCCGTTACGGGCAAAAAAGCACGCTACGCTTCGTAATCGCGAAGTATAGCGTGCTTGGTTTATTTCCGACTTATTTTCCGTCCGTTTCGTAGTTTTTTCCGTTTTCCAAGGACAAGCGGTGCTCGCCCCTACAAGGAATTAACGATTTAAGGACGAGCAATGCTCGCCTCTACGGATTATTCTTATTGGATATATTTTATTAGTCGCTTGCTCCTTCCACCGCTAACGGGTCCCCCTCCCTCCCGGAGGGAGGCGATGGGAAAGTATTACACCCTAGTATGGGACAAAGAATAACTTTGCTGTGTTTATATCATATTTTCCACCGTAGGGGCGACAATCGGTCGTCCGCTTTTATTAAATCGCAACGTTTTTTGCGATATTTCCGTTTAATTATCGTATCACATATAACACCGTAATAACGAGCACCACTCGTCCGTGTTTTTGCGCAAAAACTAAATCTTCGCACTATTTAGCCTCTTATGGCTCCATCCGGGAGGGAGCTGTCGCCGTAAGGCGACTGAAGGAGAATGCGTCTTTAAAAATATGGTTCAAATCGTGGTTTATAATATAGCCAATTAGGACGACCGATGGTCGCCCCTACGGATTATTCTTTTTGGATATGTTTTATAAGTCGCTTGCTTCTTCCACCGCTATCGCGGTCCCCCTCCCTCCCGGAGGGAGGCAAGAGGGAGACCGCCAACACGGAGAGAGACATTAGAAAGGACAAGCGATGCTCGCCCCTCTACGGATTTTAACGTCAGATTTTGCTTTTTAAAAATTCGGCGGCAAGGACGATATCTTTTTCGGGATTGGCGCCGCACTCTCTTTCGATGGTGAGGAAGCCGTCGTAGCCTATCTTTTTCAGCGCGGCGATATAAGCGTCCCAATCCACCTGACCTTCGCCGAGGGGAACCTCCTTAAAGCCTTTGCTTGCATTGAGCGCTTCCACGCCGCCCACGGCGAAAGCGTGGTAAACGGCGGCGGGATCCAGATCGGGATCGAGCTTTACGCCGTCCTTTGCGTGCGTGTGGACGATATAGTCCTTTAATATTTCCACCGCTTCGACGGCGTCTTGTCCGGTTACCATAGTGAAGTTGGCGGGATCGAGATTGACGCCCACGCCGCCCTTGGTATCCTTAAGGAAAGCCAGCAGAGTGGAAGCCTTTTCGGGTCCGGTTTCGATTGCCATAGTAACGCCCTTGCTTTGCGCGTATAAGCCTATTTCCGTCAAAGCGTCCAGCATAACCTTATAACGCGCGTCGGTCTTGTCGGCCGGAATTACGCCGATGTGCGTAGTGACTACGTTCGTGCCGAATTCGACGGCGAGATCGATTATCGCCTTGGTTTTCTGAACGCGGACCGCGTTGTCCGCCTCCCTCTCGAAGCCGTAGCCGCCCATATCTCCGCAAAGAGCGGAAACCACCAGCCCGTTCTCCTTCAAAAGCCGTTTATACTCGTCTTTTTGCCGCTCCGTCAGCGTTTCGGGTGAGAAAGAGCCGCGCGTTGCGTATATCTGCACGCCGCTAAGTCCCAGCTTTGCTGCGATTTTAATGCCTTCCTCGTGCGGTTTTTTAAAACAATCGGTTATTACTCCTATTTTCATTTTATATCTCCTTATAAATTTATGTCCAGCCAAACGCCGGGATTAAGCACGCCCTCCAGCGCTTTTTCGCGTATCGCCATAGCCCACAGAGTCTGCTCGCCGTCGAACGGCGGCTTGCCGCTTACGAAAAAACGCAGTATTTCTTTGATAAGCCGCGCAAAATAATCGGAATTTATCGGCTTATAGCAGTCCTTGCCCTCTTTTTCGGCGCAGACGGTAAACGGAAGCGAATTACTGTAAATAAACGAGCCCGTCTTGCCGCCCTCGCATTCGACGGAAACGACGTATTGGTTTTCGCCCTGCCGCTCGGTTTTTACTCTTTGCGGCTTTGCTTTCAGAACCGAAACCAGCATTTCTATCTGATGAACGCAATATTCTTCGATCGACCTGCCGCCGCCCGTGACCAACACCGACCTGCTGCCGACAATATCGTCCAGCTCGGTGCCGTACCGAAGCGCCGAAGTGGAAAAAAATGGAACGCCGTATTTTTTTCCGAGCGCGAATATCTTTTTTGCCTCGGCAAGATCGGAAGCGAAGGTTTTGTCGATATACGTCGGCTTTTTATATGCGAACGCTTTTTCGGCATACAGCAAATGCTTTTCGGGATCGGACGGCGCGAGGATAAAAAGAAAATCCGCTTTTTCGCACGCTTCTTCTATGCTTTCGCACGGCTCGACTGCGTATTTTTTGCACCATTCGCCGCCGGTAACGCCCTCCGGAGAGGCTTTTTCGCCCCAGGCAAAGCACAAAGCGAAGTCCTCGCCGAGCTGCTCGTTTGCCGCCTTGATCCACGCCGGATAGTTATTCGCATGCCATTCGTCGAGATAGTAATCTATAAAGCCTATCTTTTTCAAAGCTTGATTTCCTCTTTCCTGTCTCCGGAATCGTACAGAGCCTGCAAAAGCTTCATGCTTTCAAGAATGTTTTCTATATTGTTCCTGTCTTTTACGCCCGTTTCGACGCTTTTTATAAACGCCTTGTCCTCGCATAAATACATATCGGGAATTTCGTACTGCGGGCACACCGTTTCCAGCGTTTTGCCGTCGCTGAACTCGAACAAGCCGCCGTAGGTCAGGCGCGCGCCGCCCTTATCTCCCATAAAGTCGATGTACATATCGTCGGCTTTGACGTTCTGCGCCCACGCTCCGTTAAAGGATATGCTTGCCTTATCCGTTCTGACGTAGCCGGTGACGTACTCCTCGACGTCGTTAGTGCCGTTTTCCACGTCGCCCGTTCCTTCCGCCCACATGGGGTATCCGGCGTAATTATACTGCTTCATATCTTTTGCCAGCTCGTTGTATACGTCGCAGGTGGCGGTTTTCAGCTTTGCTCCGTCCAGAACGTACAGTATAAGGTCGAGGAAGTGAATGCCCCAATCGATGAGCACTCCGCCGCCCGACTGAGCTTTGGTCGTGAACGGTCCGCCGAGGCCGGGTATACATCTGAATTTACGGAACGAGCAATATACGGTGTATATATTACCGAATTTGCCCTGTTCGTTCCACTCGCGCAACATTTCAACCGATTTGTTGTAACGGTTGCACACGCCTATATTGAGTATTTTACCTTTCGACGCCGCCTCTTTCGCCATTTCCGCCGACAAAGCGTAGTTGACCGTGACCGGCTTTTCGCAGAACACGTTCTTGCCTGCCTTAAGCGCGTCCATAGTAACCGTGTAATGCGCGAAGTTGGGTGTTAAAACGTACACCGCCTCCACTTCGGGATCGGCAAGAGCGATCTTGTAATCGGTGATCGCGTTCTCCACCTTGGGGAACTTTTCTTTCGCCTCCAAAGCCTTTTCCTCTATTATGTCGCACGCGTATTTAACGCGCACCTCGTCCATTTTCATAAATGCCGGGAAGTGAGCCGCGTTGGCTATTCTTCCGCATCCTACAACCGCAACGGTCGTCATAGATAACCTCCTTCGCTAGTTTTTTATTATATATAATGATACATCTCTTTATCCCGAATGTCAATATTATTTCTTTGTCAAAAACATATCAATATTTTGGTTTTGAGTAAAAAATTTGCCATAAATTTTGAAAACGTATAGCAAAATTATTGACAAAGCGCCTGCGTGCGGCTACAATTAAAGACAAGGAGAGCAGGCAATGGACCGCGAAAAAACCGTTTATCATTTCGACAGAAATTATTGTCCCGACTTCGTCGCGTTCGGCGACGTCCGGCTTTACCAGATAGGGCGCAGATATTGCGCGGAAGGCGAGAAGATCGCTCCGCACCTTCACGTCGATCTTTTCGAGCTGACCGTTGTTACCGGCGGCAGCGCCACCGTGACCACGAACGGCGCGCCCTGCAAGGTGCTTCCGGGCGACGCGTATCTTTCTTATCCCGGCGATATTCACGGTATTCTCGTAAACAACGGCGAAAAGCTGGAGTACGACTATTTCGCTTTCGCCGCGGACGAGCCCGTTCTTAAAAACGCGCTCGAAAACGTCACGCAGGTTTTCCGCTCGTCGGAGTCGCGCGTTATACGCGACGATAAAATTTCCGCTCTGATCGGCTACGCTCTTATGGAATTTATCCAAAGCGACAGCCTTTCTTCCGTCGTCCTTGCCGCTCTTTTCAAACAGATAGTTATCTACGTCGTGCGCGATTTTAACGAAGTAACGCAAAAATCCCCCAACGTCAGCGGCGCTCAGATGCTGTCTGCCAGAATAAGCGGCTATATAGACTCGCATATCCTCTCTTTAAGAGATCTCGGCGAGCTTGCCGAAAAACTTAATTATAATTACAGTTATCTTTCCGACGTCTTCAAAAAAACGACCTCGAAAACGCCCGGCGAGTATCTCCGCGAGAAAAAAATGGAAGCGGCGAAAACGCTCGTGCTGGAAAACGTTAAAAAAATCGGCGAAATTGCCGAAATTCTCAATTATTCTTCCGCGTTCGCCTTCAGTAAGGCTTTCAAAAACCACTTCGGCATCTCTCCTAAAATTATGCAGTCGCAACAAAAACCACGGAGCTGACGCACTCTTTCAAAGGAAGAAAAGGAAAGCGCAGGTTTTTGAAGCCGACGACAAATCGATTATTCCGTTTAACAAAAAATAAGGACGAGCAATGCTCGCCCCTACAGGTTTTATCTTTTTTTCGGACGAGCAATGCTCGCCCCTACAATGGAATAACCTTTTAAGGACGAGCGGTGGTTGCCCCTACAAAAATTTCTTTTAAGGTCGATTTTATAAGTCGCTTGCTCCTTCCACCGCTATCGCGGTCCCCCTCCCTCCCGGAGGGAGGCAAGGTAGGAGGTAACACGCGCGAATTGTCGTGATGAAAATAAGGACGAGCGGTGCCAATGTTATATCCGTTCGGTTATCGTGCCACTCACAACGCCGTAGGGGCGACCATCGGTCGTCCGCTTTATGTTTTTTAAGGTATAATTTTACGCAAAAACCAACGTTTTCGCAACTAATGACTTCTTTGGCTCCATCCGGGAAGGAGCCGGCGCCGTCAGGCAACTGAAGGAGAGCGCGTCTTTTAAAATATGGTTCAAATCGTGGTTTATAATATAGCAAATTAGGACGAGCAATGCTCGCCCTACAGGTTTTTTATCGTGACAAATTATCGTCTTAAGGCTTGAAAGAACAGTCGATCACTCGTTTTTCTCGAAACCGTTAAAGACGAGCGCAAGCGGATAGTCCTTGACGGGGAGTTTTGTAAAACAATGCACGCCGCGTCCTTTATCCTCGATATACTCGGCGGGAATATCGTAAACGTCGCCCGTGAGAATATCGACCAGTTTGACCTCGTCGTACGGCATATCGACCAAGAGCTCGGTCAAGCCCTCGTACTCGGTGGTCAGAACGTTTGTGCTTTTCCAATACACGAACGCTTTGCCGCCGTTATCCTTGGCGAAAGAGGCGATGCGCAGATCGGCGTACTCGTCGCTGAAGTCGTACAGCTTATCCGCGTAGGTTTTCCAATGCACGAGCACGGGAACGTATTCTTTTTTCGCGTTCTGGAACAGCGAAATGACGGTGGAAAGCGCGGTATACGAGGGCTTTTTGGAATATTCGCCGCTTGAAAAGCCGTTTTCGTCGAACTCGGCGCGCAAAACTCCGAAATAGCCGTAGTCCATATAGGAATTTTTGTCGCCGCTGACGCCGTGGAGCGCCTCTATCATATCGACGGCGGTGAACCAGGAAATGAAGTCCACTTCATTTTTCAGCTCTTCCACCATTCTGCGGACCAGCAGTCGAGCCTGCCTGTTTTCCGTCCAATTGCCGCGATGGAGCGCGCCGTAGCCTTCCGCGTCCGAGGGACAGCCCGTTTCGCCCATTACCAGCTTTATATTCGGGTTATACTTATTTATTACCGCGCGGAAAATTTTAGCCGTTTCTTCCGTTCTTCTTTCGTGCTCGCAATAGTCGTGGAAGGTGAATTTATCCACGTAATCGCCCATTCCGGTTTCAAAAGCCGCCTCGTCCCATTCCAGAGCGTTTCTGTGGCACACGGAGCCGGCAAGTATCAAAGCGTTTTTATCCGCGCTTTTGATCGCCTTTGCCGTAGCGATAACGAAGTTGCCGTACTCCTCTCCGTTTACGCCGTGCTTCCAGCAATGCTGTCCGTCGGGCTCGTTCCACACCTCGTATTCGCGCACTCTGCCTGCAAAATGGCGCGCGGTGGCAAAGCAGTAATTAGCCCACGCCTTTCTTTCCTCCTCGGTCTCGATGGGCGGACAGCCCACCGCTCCGAAAACCTCCTTGGCTCTTTCGGTGTACAGCGGATTACCGTAGCACATACACAGCCACGGCTCTATTCCTCTTTTGATAAGATTGTCCACGACTTCGTCCAGCCAGGCGAAATCGTACTTGCCTTTTTCTTTTTCCGTTCTCATCCAGCCCGATTGCAAACGGACGCGCTTTACGCCCAATCCCGCCACCTGATCGTATGTTTTGGACGGATCGAAAACGTCGCGGTCGAGCTTTTCCATACCTATGCCGAATCTCATATCGGTTGCGTGCAAAGAATCGACGGGTGTTATTTTGCCCGTTTTGCGGTATACTGCCATTTTCCTTTCTCCTCGTCCGGCGCACGCTATTGTCTTTATGCGCGCCGCGACAATTCTATTATACTATTCCGCTGTCGGTACCGCGTAACGAAATTATACCGTCCGATTTAGAAATTTAACTATTTTATGCTTATTTCGTTGCTATTTTTTGCGATTTGTGCTATTTTAAACTACGGGGAGAGTTTTCTCTCCGTACGGAACGGAATTGCGAGGTGAAAAGTGAAAGATAATTTCTCCTGCGGAATTTTCGACAGCGAAAGACTTTTCAAAAACGCGAAGGAGTCGAAAGAACGCGTTTGCAGGCTTTTTGAAGTTGAATACGTTTTGTCGGGCGAAGGCACGTCGTATATCGACGGCAAACCTTTCGCGCGCGAAAAAAATATGCTGATTGTGGCAAAACCCGGTCAGAAGCGCAAAAGCTCGCTGCACTTCAAGTGCTATTATATACATTTCGCCGCAGACGAAAACAGCCGCGCGTACGACGCTCTTACGGGCTGTCCAACCACGCTGTACCTTATCGACCGCGACGAATTTACCGCGATTTTTCAAAACGTGATACGCTATCATCTTGCCAAAAAACTGCCCTTTGAAAGCGAGGTCATTCAAGCCGAAATGGCCAAGCTGACGTACTTTATTTCTCAAGCCGCCGGGCACTGCTCCTCCCGTTCTCGCAGCGCGGGCATTTCCGCCAACAGACTGATAGGCAACGTTCTGACGCATATCGACTGCAATCTGGACAAAAATCTTTCCCTGCAGGCTCTGTCCGACGCCACATTCTACTCGAAAAACTATCTCCGCAGCGTTTTTAAACAAACTATGGGCGTTTCACCTCAGCAATACGTGCTTTCAAAGCGTATAGAAAAAGCCAAAGTTCTGCTTGCCGACCAAAGTCTGCCGCTGTCGGAAGTGGCTTTCCGTTGCGGTTTTTCGTCGCAATCGTATTTCAATTACGCGTTCAAGCGCCAATGCGGCACCAGCCCCAACGAAGCGCGCGCCTTGCTGGTCTCGCATTTCTCAGACCCGGACGGCGCTTGAGCACTCCGTTTTTACGCGAAATAAAGATAAATTATAAAAAGCACGCCGCTGTCAATACGGTGCGCATTTTTCGTATTTATTCCGTTTGTTTAAGCTTGAACACCAGCTTTTTGATTTTTTGTTTCCGTCCGTCGACTGTTCCGCCTTTGTGCAAGTCGCCCGGGAAAAGCGCGATAAAATTGCCGGGGCGCAGAACGAAAGCGCGATTGCAATCCGCTTTATAAAAGGCAATATCCCTGCTTTGGTCGTATTCCGCGGCGAGCACGCCCTCTTTTACGTCCGTATAGAAGAGCGTTTCGCTCCCCGACAAAAGCATTTGCAAATCGGCGTATTTTTCATGCATTTCGTACAGCTCGCCGTCGCCCGTTTCGTATTCCAGAACGTTGACGAAGCAGTCGCCGTCTATTTCGTGCCTGCCGCACGGCAACGCGGCGCAGTCGTTTTCCTCCAGAAAGCGCCGGGCGGCGTCAAGACAAGCGTAATTTTTCATATTTTCAACGGTATCGTAAATCATTTTTCTTCTCCTTTTCTACGTTTTTCCTGTCCGAGCTTACGCCCTCGAAAACGCGCTTAATTTAATTTTTCGGCACAATCGCACATAGCCGATTCGGTAGCGGCAAAGCGGTCGGCGTCGTCGGGAAAAATCATTTTCATCAGACTGTCGGCAAACAGCTCGTGCATTTCGCTGACGGGGTGGTTTATGCGGTTTGCAAGCAACATCGTCGTGTCGCGCGTTTTGGCGAGTTCTTTCCACTCGGAATAGCAATCGCACAGCGGCACGTTCATTTCGCGAGCCAGCCGAGCCGCCGCTCTCATATATTCGTCCATTCTGCCTCCGTTTTGCATTTCGGCGGTTTTGTACGCGTAGTCGAGAAATTCCTTCGGAGCGTCCTCGGCGACGTACGTGTTCAGCATATTCGGCGTCATATATATGAGGTCGACGCCTTTTTCGATAATTCGCGTGAAAACAGCGCGTAGCGCGCCCAGAAATTTTTCAATCGGATCGTTTACGTCGTTAAGTCCGAAGCACACGATTATAAGGTCGGGCGCGTGGTTGAACACCTGAGTGTCCATTCGCTCCAGCGAGTCGGAAGCCGTTGCGCCGCCTATCCCGGCGTCTATCACGTTTACCGGAACGACGTTTCTTTTCGCAAGTATTTTCTTGCGCAGTCTGTTCCAATACACGCCCTCGTAATCGTATTTGCCGATCTCCGCCGCGCCGTGAGTGACGCTGTCGCCGAACGCCACGATGTTTATAGGTCCGTTTTTGACCAGCTCTCCGATGGTCATATTTATTTTATCCCTGATCTTCATTTTCGCTCCTTTCTTTTGCGAAGCGGCGTTTTTTCTTTGAGCCGTTTCCTTATTATACTCTTTCCGTCCGACCCTGCCGCGCCGTTTTGTCCGGGCGAGCATATTCCTCCGCTTTTTGCCCATAATACGGCTGTAGCGGCGTTTTTCCGTTTTTATGCCGATATTATAACACGACTATCGTTTTTTTACAATCGTTTTTATCGGTATCCGCGAATTTTTTGCTTTCTCCGCCGTAAAAGCAAGCCGCCGCGCTTAGCGGCGTAGCGATAGGGATTTATCGCTATGCCGTTAGCTATATTTGCCTTACGGCAAGTGATATGCCTTAAGGCGTGATATTTTGCTTGAAGCAAAGTGATATTTCTCTCTTCGAGAGAAGTTAAGGCAAATATAATATAACTTCGGCTTTGCCGAAATATAACGCAAGCCCATTGCATATCACTTTTAGCCATAAGGCTAAAAATATAACTTGATTTTTATTCTTTTGTAGATAAGAAAAACCCACTACGTTTCACCTTTAGCGAAGTATAGTGTGCTATACTTTTATTTCAAATTAATAATCCCTATGGAAACTGCGCTTTCCGCTCCGCCTATTCGTCGCTTAAAAATTCGTTTTTGCCGCCGTTATTACTAAAAAACTATTGATTAATTTACACTTTTATGCTATAATGTTAACTAACGAGCTTTTCAAGAGGTCTTTACAATGGAAAAAAAGAAATTGACGTTACAACAAAAGCTGGATAAGCGCACCTATAAAACGCCCAACCGCTTTTACAACTGGATATATCACTTTATAATGGCGGACATAAAGCTGGGCAAGCACAATCCCGAAATCATATACAAGGACGATATACGCAAGGAAACCGGTCCCTGCTTTATAATATGGAATCACCTGTCCAGACTGGATCACTCGTTCATCTGCAAGGCGACTTATCCCAAAAGATTTTCGATGGTTGCCGAATATAACGAGTTTTTCCGCAGTCACCTTGCCGCCGTGTTCAAAATGATGCACATTCTGCCCAAAAAGAATTTTTGCGTGGACGTCAAGGGTATGCGCGCAATGCTCTCGATCATAAATCAGGGCGGTACCGTTACCATCGCGCCCGAAGGACTGGCAACGATCACGGGCTATAACGAACGCATTCTGCCCGGCACGGGTAATCTGCTTAAGCATTGCAAAGTCCCCGTGTATTTCTTTCAGTTCCGCGGACAAAGTCTGGCGGCTCCCGTTTTTTCGCCGTATTACCGTTACGGCGGCAAAACCGAAGTCACCGTTTCCAAACTGTTCACTCCCGAGCGCCTGCGCGAGCTGAAAACCGAAGAAATCGAGCAGATAATTCAGGCGGCTTTTAAAAACGACGACTACGAATGGCAAGCCGAACACAAATTCAAGTGGAATACGAGAGGAAAAGGCTGCGAGGGTATGCACGAGGTCTGCTATAAATGCCCCGACTGCGGCAGAGAATTTACTATGCGCGGCGAGGGCGACGACGTTACATGCTCCGCCTGCGGATTTAAAATTCACCAGAACGAATATCTCGAGCTTCAACCCAACCGCACGCCCGCATTGTATATGCCGAAGCACGTTTCCGACTGGATGCTGTGGGAACGCAAATCCGTAATAGAAGAAGTGCGCGAAAACCCGGATTTTTCCTTCTCCTGCCACGTGAAAATAGGCAATATTCCCACCGATCATCTGGTTAAAAACAAGCAGCTTTCCTCCGAAATCGTGGGAGAAGGCGTGCTGACGCTGGATCACGAAGGAATACACTACGTCGGAACGCGCGGCGGCGAGCCGTACCGCTTCGATCTGTCCTACAAAACCTATTACCGTCTGGTGGAAAACATCAACACGCGCGTGTTCAGTCTGTACGTGGACGGCGAATACTTCGACTTCGTGCCCGACGAGCCCGTCACCGTCAAAACGGACTTTATAGTGCAGGAAATGCACCGCTTCCACTTCAATATATGGAAGCCGGTCGAAGAGCACGAATATCTCTACGCTCCCTATAAAAACTGAACCCCGTTATTTTTTAAAAACTTGCACTTTTGCGCAAACGCTTTACACAATTCGTTTCCGCAAGCGGAGAACGGCTGTTTTCGCTTGTCTTAATGCGTTTCGTGTGCTATAATCCGACCGTAAACGCCGTACGGCGGCGCTATAGGAGACTAACTATTAAAAGTCAAGTAAAAAAACAGGAGAAATAAGAAAAATG
>JBJFAC010000254.1:0-2558 GCA_051887715.1 Candidatus Neoclostridium sp. | reverse complement strand
CTGTCGACGTTGTCCGACTTGTTTTCAAGACTGCTGCGCTGATTGACGCCGAATCTGTGCTGTTCGTCGGTTATTACCAGCGAAAGCTCGCTGAATTTTACGTCGTCGGAAAAAACGGAGTGCGTTCCGATTACGAACGAGCTTTCTCCCGAAGCGACTGACCGAAGTATTGACTCGCGCTCGTCGCCCTTAAGCGAGGACGAAATAAAGCAAGCCTTGTCCTCAATCTCGGGGAACAGCTTTATAAACGTGCCGTAGTGCTGACGGGCAAGCAGCTCCGTGGGGCACATTATAACGCTTTGATAGCCCGAAAGATATGCGAAATACATGCAAAGAAACGCCACGACGGTCTTTCCGCTTCCCACGTCGCCCTGCAAAAGTCTGTTCATACAATCGGCGTTTCCGAGATCGCAAAGTATCTCACTCAGCGCAGTTTTCTGCCCGTTCGTCAACTCAAAAGGAAGTTTTTGGATTATTTCGCGCATTTTTCGCTCGTTTTTTTCGTAAACGCGCTTTCTTACCGCGCTGTTTGAATTGATAATATTGTAAACGCACAGAGTGTAATTAACGCGTTCTATCCCGACGCTTCGCTTTGCCTGCGTCAACTGCGTTAAAGATTGCGGATTATGAATCGCGGCGTACGCCTGATCGAGCGGCATCAAGCCGTATTCCACGCGCACGCTATCCGGAATAAAGCTGGCTATCTGCATATTTTCCAAAGCCTTTTTTATGACGGACGCGATCACCGTACCCGATATGTTCTTTATAGGACGGTAAAAAACCAGGAAATTACCGTCGCACTTGCTCTCGCGAACGGCTTTCGGAGCGTTGATTTCCACGACGTTGCCCTTAACCGACGCTTTGCCCGTTATGTAATATCTTTCGCCGGGAATAATCGACGAGGCGAAATACTTTTGATTGAACCATGTGCAAAAAACTTTTTTGCCTTCTATTTCAAACCTGACTTTAACAAGGCACAGATTTTTTCTTACGTACGAGGTTTTAGGCTTTTCCGCAAAAACCACGGAAAACAGCACCTCTTCTCCCTCTTGCACCGATTGAAAATCGGTAAGATTTCTGAGATTGACGTATTTTGCCGGAAAATAGGAAATGAGATCCATAGGCGTGAGTATTCCCGCCTTTTCCAACTCGGCAATGCGTTTTTCTTTTAATCCTTTAACGTCGCTTAAATTCATCTTCTACCCCGTTTTTATAAAACGAGAGGTTATCCACAGCGTTTTGTGGATAACCTCGACCTTTTTGTGGAAAACCGTTATTCTACGGAAACCAGATAATAGTACAGCGGCTGACCTCCGAAGTGGCAGTCGACGTCGCAATCGGGATATTCTTCCGCAAGTTCTTCGACGATGGCGTTAGCCTCTTCCTCCGTTACGTTGTTGCCGAAATAAAGCGAAATACAGCTGCTGTCGTCGTCAACGAGTTTCTCTACAAGCTGTTTGGTAACCGCCGAAACGCTGTCGCCCTTGGACACGATGGTGTGAGCGTCCATTCCGATAATGTCGCCTTCGTTGAGCTTGAGATTGTCGATCTCCGTGCTTCTTACGGCATAAGTTACCGCACCGGACTTGACGTAGCCCATAGCCTCGTTCATAGCCTTTTCGTTTGCGGCGACCGTTCCGTCGGGATCGAAAGCCAGCAAAGCGGCAAGCCCTTGCGGAACGCTGCGGCTGGGAATAATGTGCAATTTACGGTTGCTGAGTGCTTTTGCCTGCTCGGCGGCGAGAATAATGTTCTTATTGTTGGGGAATACGAATATATCTTTTGCGTTGACCTTATCGCAGGCTTTTGCTATATCGTCCGCGCTGGGATTCATAGTCTGACCGCCCTCGATGACGCTGTCGCACATAAGCTCTTTAAAAATACCGGAAATACCTTCGCCGGCGCAAACGGATACGATGCCGTACGGTTTGAGTTCGACCTTCTTCTTGCCGATAAGCTTTCTGTTCTGCTGCAGCATATTCTCGATCTTAAGGCTGTCGAGTTCGCCCAGCTTCAACGCCGCGGAAAGTACTTCGCCGGGCTGATTGGAGTGAACGTGCACCTTAACCATAGAAAGATCTCCGATAACGAGAACGCAGTCGCCTATCTGCATCAGCATTTCGCGGAAACGGTCGATATCCGCCTCCGTAGTCTTTTTGTAAAGATTCACGATGAAAAACTCGGTGCAGTAAGCGAACTGAATTTCGGCAAGATCGTTGTAATCGAAATGCGCTTCGTCGCTGTACTTTGCGTCCGTTTCGGGAAGAGACGCCTCGTCGTCGAAGGTAAGCGTTACGTCCTCCTGATCGGAGAACACGGCGTTAAAGCCCTGAAGCAGAATGAGCAATCCTCTTCCGCCCGCGTCTACCACGCCCGCTTTTTTGAGAACGGGCAACATCTCCGGCGTTTTTTTCAGCATTTCTTCGCCCGCCTCGATGACCTTGGCAAGGAAATTACTGAAATCAACGTTTCTTTTGTTCATCGAATTTGCCGCCTCGCTCATTGCGCGAACGACCGACAAAATAGTTCCTTCTTTAGGCTTCGTAACCGCCTTATAC
>JBJFAC010000253.1:0-2568 GCA_051887715.1 Candidatus Neoclostridium sp. | reverse complement strand
CACCGTCAGCATGCTCGGCTGCCACGACGGCATTCCGATGCTCGACTTCCGCGTTGACGTACTGCATTGCCACGACTGGCATACCGCGCTCGTCCCCATCTACTACAAGCTGTACTATATGTACAAAGAGGGGTACGGCGGAATGCGCACGGTATTCACCATTCACAATATCGAATATCAGGGACAGTTCGCTCCCGGAATTATCGAGGACCTGTTCGGTATTTCAAGAAACGAATATATGTCGCTCGATTGGCACGGCTGTATCAACCTGATGAAAGGAGCGATCGACTACTCCGATTATATTTCCACCGTCAGCCCGACGTACGCGCAGGAGATCTGCACCAGGGAATACGCTCACGGGCTCGAGGACGTGCTCAATAAAAACAAGCACAAGCTGCGCGGAATACTCAACGGAATAGATTACGACGTGTACAATCCCGCCACCAGCCCTTCGCTGTTCGTCAACTATTCGGCTCAATCGCTCGAACGTAAAGCGGAAAACAAGCAGGAACTGCAAAAAATGCTGGGGCTCAACGTCGACGCGGGCGCGCCGCTCATCGCTATGGTGTCTCGTCTGGTCGGACACAAGGGCATTTCGCTCGTCCGCAGTGCGTTCAACAACATTATGAACAGCGGAGCGCAGTTCGTAATACTCGGCACGGGCGACGCCGATCACGAAAACTTCTTCCGCCACATGCAGAATCTGTACGGCAATCGCGTTCACGCCGTGATCACATTCAACAAGGATCTTGCGCAAAAGATATACGCCGGCGCGGATATTTTCCTTATGCCCAGCATCAGCGAGCCGTGCGGTCTCAGTCAGATGATCGCTCTACGCTACGGCACGGTGCCCATAGTGCGCACTACCGGCGGACTTAAGGATTCGATCGAGGATTGCGGCGACGGCAGAACGGGCAACGGCTTTACATTCTCCGGCGCAAACGCGGGCGAGCTTATGCGCGCCGTCGAAAGAGCGGTGGGGCTGTACTGCGTTTACGGAGACATCTGGAACTCGCTATGCGAACGCGCCGCAAAGTGCGATTTCAGCTGGGGCGAGAGCGCGCTCAAATATCAGGCGTTCTACGACGAGATGTTCTGACGACACGCTATTTAACGAAAAACCGCTTAAAAAAGAAAAAAACGGTATATTTCCGTTCGTTCGATTAAACAGCGGTCACGGTAGCAATAATAAAAGCATATATGATAACGGGGGAAAGTAATGTAATTTAACCTACTCCGGAGGAAAAAATGGATTTTACCGCAACGTCGCTTAAAGACGCTATAACAGATAAACTTACTAAATATTACGCGACAACGTTCAACGGAGCAACGCCGCTGCTGATGTACAAGGCAGTCGCGCTCGTGCTTCGCGATATATTACTCAAAAAGAAACAGGAATTCAATCAGAACGTCCGCAAAACGGGCAGTAAACGCGTTTACTACCTTTGTATGGAGTTTCTGATAGGCAGAAGCCTTAAGAACAATCTGTACAACCTCGGGCTTACCGACGCCGTGCAGGAAGCGATCAAGGAAACGGGTATGACGCTTGACCAGCTGTACGAGCTGGAATCGGACGCAGGACTCGGTAACGGCGGCTTGGGCAGGCTTGCGGCGTGCTTTATGGACAGTCTGGCTTCGGGCAACTACCCGGCTATGGGCTTCTCCATTCGCTACGACTACGGCTTTTTCAAGCAAAAAATAGTGGATAATCAGCAGGTCGAGCTGCCCGATATGTGGCTGGACACCGGCGAAGTGTGGATGATGCCCCGTTCGGACAAGAGCTTTTTCGTAAAGCTCGGCGGCTATCTCGAGGAGCGCTGGGACGACAAGGGCTTGCACGTCGAGCAGAAGAACGCGTCCGTTGTGGAGGCGATCCCCTATGACGTAATGATAAGCGGACACGACAGCAAGGGAGTAAGCGTTCTGCGTTTGTGGAGAGCGACCGGCGTCAACGATTTCGATATGAAGTCTTTCACGCAGGGCGACTATATGAATGCAATGCGCGCCGAGTCGGAAGCCGAAATAATTTCCAAGGTGCTTTATCCGTCCGACGACCACTACGCAGGCAAACAGCTTCGCCTGTCACAGCAATATTTTCTGGTCAGCGCAAGTCTGCAATCGATAATAAAGGATCACCTTAAGGTGTATCCGTCGCTGGACAATCTGCACGAAAAGGTTGCCATCCACATAAACGACACGCATCCGGCGCTCGCCGTGCCGGAGCTTATGCGCCTGCTTCTGGACGAATACGGCTATTCCTGGGAGCGCGCCTGGTATATGACGGTAAACACGATAGCCTATACCAACCACACCGTAATGGCGGAGGCGCTTGAAAAATGGAACGAGGATCTCTTCCGCATAAAATTACCGCGCATATATCAGATAGTAAAAGAAATAGACGCGCGTTTTATGGGAGAGCATAAGGAAGTGGAATACGACAAACTGCGCTCTATGTGCGTGATCGGCAACGGTCAGATACGTATGGCAAATCTTTGCGTAATCGGCTCGCACAGCATAAACGGCGTATCTGCGCTGCATTCCGAGATAATAAAGGACAGCGTTTTCCAC
>JBJFAC010000252.1:0-2570 GCA_051887715.1 Candidatus Neoclostridium sp. | reverse complement strand
GAGCAAAACTGACGCCGGTCAAAAAAACGGGAGGCGTACTGCGGCGAAAAAACCGAACCGTATACGAAACGCGGCTCGGAGCTTTATAAGACCGATAGAATAATTCTTGACAACCGACGGCTCGCGGTGTATAATTTAGCCGTAAAGGATTGTAAAAAATCAGCCGCAAACGCTTTATAAGGGCGCGGGCGAGAAAGGAGGAGAAAAGTATGAAAGGGTTCAGCGTCAAAAGGACGATATTAACGGGTTTTGCGTTTTTTCTGATCTGCGCGTTCTGGCAGGCTTATGACAACGCGATGCCGCTGATAATGATCAACAAATACGGAATGTCGCAGACGTGGTCGGGCGTAATAATGGCGCTGGACAACGTGTTCGCGCTGTTTTTACTGCCTTTGTTCGGCGCGTTGTCGGACAAGACGAACACGAGGTTCGGCAGAAGAAAGCCGTATATAGTGATAGGAACGATATGCGCGGTGGTTTTCTTTATCCTGCTGCCGCTTATCGACCGGTTGTGGGTGTTTATTTTCGTTCTGCTTTTAACGCTTTTATCGATGTCGGTATTCCGTTCGCCGGCGGTAGCGCTGATGCCGGACGTCACCTGCAAGCCGCACAGATCGAAAGGCAACGCAATAATCAATCTGATGGGAACGGCGGGCGGAATGGCGGTGCTCGTGCTCGGTATGATTTTCAAAACGGGCGAAGAGGGCAAAACCGACTTCTTTGCGTACATACTTGCTACGGCGGGGCTTATGCTGCTTGCGCTGATCGTGTTCGTGCTTTTCGTGCGCGAGAAGGAGTGGTCGGCGGAGATGCAGGAGAACACCGCCAAATACTATCCCGACGAAGAGCAAAACGAACGAGAATCCGTCGGCGGCAAGCTTACGAAGTCTCAGCTCGTTTCGTTGATGCTCATTCTCTCGTCGGTTGCGCTGTGGTATATGGGCTACAACGCAGTCACCAGCAAGTATTCGGTGTACGCGGGAGAAGTACTTAACCAGAATTACAACGTCACGATGCTGATAGCGCAGGGAGCGGCGATAATTTCGTATTTCCCCGTGGGACTGCTCGCAAGCGCGATAGGCAGGAAAAAGTCCATTCTGATAGGCGTGGGAATGTTGTTTACCGCTTTTCTGTGCGCGGCGTTTATGCGAGCCGGCAGTCCGGTAATAGTAATGTATATCCTGTTCGCGCTCGCCGGCGTGGGCTGGGCTACTATAAACGTCAATTCCTTCCCGATGGTGGTGGAGCTTGCAAAGGGCTCGGACGTTGGCAGATACACCGGGTATTACTACACGGCTAGTATGGCGGCGCAAACGCTGACTCCCGTGTTGTCCGGCGCGCTTATGGATATTGCGGGCAATATGCTTCCGTTGTTCTTCTACGCTTCCGTAATGGTGGGCGGCAGTTTTCTTACTATGCTGTTCGTGCGCCACGGCGACGCCAAGCCCCCGAAGGCAAAAAGTCGGCTGGAGGCTTTTGCGGACAACGATTGACGAAAAACCGATAATCGCCGTCTGAACGCGGCGAAAAAAGCCGAGGGTTCGCTTCGGCTTTTGCTTTTAACTTGCTTTTCATTATGCTTTGAATCGGATAAAAAGACGGCGAAATGAGTAAATTCGTCGTCTTTTAACGTTATTTAGTTGCTTTTTCGTCTTTCTGCTATGAATCATATATTGCCTGTTTCAGAATCGTTTACAATAATAATTTCGGTATTCGGTGGGCGATATCCCGAAATGCTTTTTGAAAAATCGAGAAAAGTAGTTTGGATCGGAAAAACCGCTCAAATGCGAGACGTCTGCTATAGATAGTGAAAGATCGGAGATCAAGGCGCGAATATTATTGACCTTCTGTTGATGAAAATAATGCAACGGAGACACTTCAAACGTTTTTTTAAAGGCATCTCTGAAGTATTTTTCGCTCATACCGCAAATTTGAGCCAAATGTTTCAGATCGATATATTCATCGCTTCCATGAGCTCTCATATGCGAAAGTGCAGGAGAGAAACGGTTATCGTCGATTCTGCGTGCGCGTGACGGAATTGCCCGGTTAAGTTTTGCGAGAAGTGAATAGAAAGCCTCCATAAGATCGGGATATTCGTACCGATCGGATCTTTGAAAGACGTATAACACCTTCAAGAAAGCGTTTTCTATATCCGAATCGATATTTTTTAGAATCTGAGGTTCACTCGGAAGCGATAATCGGGAATCAAAAAAGACGCAAATACCGTTGCCCGCCTCTGTAACGACCGTTGTATAGTCAATCTGCTCTGTTTTTTCCTTTGGCAAAAAGACTACCGTAGATGAAGAAAAATCAATACGGCATCCTTTATAGCAAATCGCCGACCTTCCTGAGAACTTTATTCCCAACTGATATGAGTGAACGTTTCCTCGGTGGCGTATTATTCGAGGTTGTTTTAATGTTTTGACGCTTACTACGTTTTGAATGCTCATTGGACTCCATTGCCAATCGGAAAACAACGGCTTCATCTCGGAACCTCCTTGTGCGGTATGAGTCAATTTTATCATTATTTTTATATTTAGCTAACTCTTCATCTAATGATAATTCTTCTA
>JBJFAC010000251.1:0-2573 GCA_051887715.1 Candidatus Neoclostridium sp. | reverse complement strand
AAGGCTGGCGAGGGTGGATAAATTCATTCCGCGACTTACCGACGGCTACGATACCGTCGTGGGCGAGAAAGGACTGGGCTTGTCCGGAGGACAAAAACAGCGCGTTTCCATCGCGCGGGCGCTGTATAAGGAAGCGCCGGTACTGCTTTTGGACGACTGTACTTCCGCGCTCGACTATCAGACCGAAAAGGAAATAATTGACAATATCAGCGAAAATTACGGCGAAAAAACGCTCGTCATCGCCTCTAACCGCGCCACCAGCGTTTCGTTCTGCGACGAAATCCTGTATATGGAGGACGGCGCAGTCGTTGAGCGCGGCAGTCACGACGAGCTGATGTCTATGCACGGTAAATACTGGGCTATATACACCGAGCAGACGGTCAAAAAAGACAAGGAGGTGGCGTAATATGGCAAGAAACCGTTATTACGAGGACGAAAAAACCAAAAAGCTGTCCAAAGGACAACTGCGTCACGCACTGAAATTCGTCGTTCCGTACAGAAAACTGCTCAGCTGGCTGTTCGTGCTTATGATCGCCATTACGTTCATATCCATGCTGCCGCCGATGATCAACGGTCTTATCGTCGATAACGTAATACCCAAGAAAACCGTGCTCGGAATGGACTACGTAACGCTGTCCGTCGTGCTCGTATCCGCATACGTGCTTGCCGTCGTAGTAGATACGGTGTTCGGCTTCTTCAGACAGTATTATATGACCAAGATCGGGCACAGCATAGTCCACGACATACGCTACGCCACCTACGAGCATCTGCAAAAGCTCGCCTTCGATTTTTACGATTCTCGCCCCAACGGCAAAATTCTCGTGCGCGTGACTTCCTATCTCGACGAGCTTGCCACCGTGTTTTCGTCCAGTATCATAATGCTTATTCTCGACGCGGTCAAAGTCATCGCCATACTTATATGGATGTGCACGGTCGGCAGTTGGCTTACGCTTATTATGCTCGTTGCGGTCGTGCCGATGATAATTCTGGTAAATATCATTCGCCGCTCGTTGGAAAAGAGAAGAAGAGTTTACCGCGAAAAGCGCAGTAACCGCATCGCGTACATAGCCGAGAATATTCAGGGCGGAGCGGTTACCAACGCTTTCAACCGCAAAGCGCGCAACACGGAGATTTACGACCGACTCAACGCCGAAGAGCGCGATAAGTGGTGCAAGGTCACTCACGTCAACGAGTTCCACCACCCCACTATGAGCGGATTTTTCCACCTCGGAATTATTTGCGTGTACGCCGTCGTCGTTTACGTCGCCACCAGCGGCTTGGGACTGGGCGGACTTACTCCCGGCGCGGTAATAAGTTTTATTTCATACGCGGGTATGCTTAGCGCGCCGCTCAACGAAATCGCCACGTATTTACAGGAAATTTCCAGCGCCGTCAGCAACCTCGAAAGCGTTATGGACGTGCTGGAGGTAGAGCCCACCGTGGTGGACGACGAGAACGCAACCGAGCTTCCCGCCGTGCAGGGCGACGTAAAATTCGAGAACGTGTATTTTTCGTACGAAAACGCGCATATTATTCTCGAAAACATCAACTTTGAAGTGCCCAAAGGAAAAATGGTCGCGCTCGTCGGACCGACCGGTTCGGGTAAAACCACCATCGTCAGTCTGTTGTCGCGTTTTTATAACGTGGACAGCGGCACGATATACATCGACGGACACGATATTTCAAAAGTGACGCTGTATTCGCTCCGCAAGCAGATCGGAGTTATGATGCAGGACAGCTTTATTTTCAGCGGCACCATTATCGACAATATCCGTTACGGCAAACCGGAAGCCACCGACGAAGAGGTTATACGGGCGGCAAAGCTCGTGGGAGCGGACAGTTTCATTTCCAAACTGCCCGACGGCTATTACACCAAGACAATAGAGCAGGGCTCGCGCCTTTCCACGGGCGAGCGACAGCTCATTTCGTTTGCGAGAGTACTGCTAACCGATCCGAAAATTCTCGTTCTGGACGAAGCCACCGCGTCTATCGATACCGAAACGGAAAATCTCATTAAGGACGCGCTGAACGTAATTCTCGCAGGCAGAACCAGCTTCGTTATTGCGCACCGCTTGTCCACGATAGAAAAAGCCGATTGCATTTTCTATATCGCCAATCATACCATCGCCGAGGCGGGCACTCACGATCAGCTTATGGCGAAAAAAGGCTACTATTACGAGCTGGTAAATCACAATTCCAAAGAAGACAGGAGCGATTCATAATTATGGTAAAACTCAATCCCGACGAAAAAGTCGTTGCGGCAATCAAAGAAGGACTTAAAAAAACGGGCGGCTATTGCCCTTGCAGGCGCGAGCGCACCGAAGAGAACAAATGTATGTGCAGCGAATTCCGCAATCAGATAGCCGATCCCGATTTCGAGGGCTTCTGCCACTGTATGCTGTATTACAAAAGCAAAAATTAGCCTGTTTTCAGAAAGAACGCTTATTTAGCGGAGTAGCGATAGGGATTTATCGCTACTCCGTTAGCTATATTTGCCTTACGGCAAGTTATATTGCTAACGCAGTTATATTTTGCTTTCAGCAAAGTGTTATTTCTCTCTTCGAGAGAAGTCA
>JBJFAC010000250.1:0-2597 GCA_051887715.1 Candidatus Neoclostridium sp. | reverse complement strand
CCCTCTTTCTCCTCTGCACAAGTACAAAACGAGCGCCACGACGCCGTACGCTATCGCAAGCACCGCCGAGACCGTCGCCAATATCGATAAAATAAGATGCATTTTAATTCTCCTTTTCTTTTTTTTGCCGTTTTACGGATATAACTCTTTTATTGCTTTAACGCCCGATCTTCTTCGCCGAAAACGGTCTGCTCGGTTCCGAGCGGTAAAAACTCGATTTTCATCGACAAAAAGGCGAGAAAACGTTTCCGCTTTACGCGCAAAACTCTGGCTTCCAGCAGTCCTTTGTCCGTGGCTTCCCACAAAAGCACCCAGGCGACTATTTCCATTACCGACACCCACAGCGGATTGCCCACGAAAAACGAATACAAAAGCTGTACGGCAAGCGCGAATAAGCCTGCCAAAGTCAACATTATGGTAATAACGCGGTTGCGCCTTATTTCCTGCTCGTTGGCTATGTATTTTTTCATATAGTATTCTTTAATCGCCGCGCCGTAGATCTTTTCTTCGCGATCGTCGATGCAGTTGCTTTTTATTTGCAGAGTCAGTTCCTCGTGAGGCAGCACCGCGTTGGTTTCGTTTTCGATAAATTCGGCTACGCTTTCGCTTATCACCGAGGACTGCGTTTCCGAAAATTCGGACAAAAACGAGTCGTCCTGCTTTACGTTCATTTGCAGTATGACGCGCCCCTCTTCGTCCCTTTTCAGCCTGCGCTCCTTCATCTGACGATCGGCGTTCTTTTTCATTTCCCTGAAATTGTTACTCATTTACTTACCTCGGTTTAACGCATAATTTTTTTATTATTATACTGCTTTTCCTGCGCTTTGTCAAGGACGGGAGAAAAAAACCGGAACGTATTCCGCAGAGTATTCGGGAGCGCGTTTTTCTTTCGTTTTAATTGCGCGACGAAGACGACGAGGACGAGCTTTGCAGATAGCCGAGAAGCTGAAGCACTCTGTAAACGAGCTCCAGAAGAGCGATTATCATATCGTTTATATATTCGATATTGTAAAGTCTGAACAGATCTTTGCACGATTCAAGCTCTTTTTCGGTGGCAAGTCCCTGCTCTTCCATGATCTCGTACGCGCGCTTTTGCGCTTTCTTTTCGGTTTTCAGCACGAGCACGGACATTACGAAGGACAAAACGTAGAACGCAAGACCGAGCAACGTGAAAACGATACCGAATACGCCGCTACTGAGCAAAATATCCAAAAGTATGCCCGCTATTACCATCGGGACGAACGCGATAGGTCCGAAATAAATCAGCGGCGTCAGGCGAACGCGCATTTTCATATCCTTGTCGCCCTCTTTATCGAGCACGGCAAGCGCGGATTTCTGCGCCGCCATTGCGAGAGAAGTCAGGCTGTCTTTCTTCCAGGTAAGTCTTCTTAGACGCACCTTTTTGAAATAGTGGCTGTAGCTGTTGCCGAACATTATAGATCCGGTTTTGGATACTTTGATTTTTTCCAGCCCGTTTTTATCGAGTATTTCTCTTGCAATCTGCTCGCCCGTTTTACCGCATTCGTTTTTCACCTTGTTGTACTTTACGTATTTGATCCAGAGATAGACCGATACGACGAGAGCAAACAACGAGGCGAGAACGAGCAGCCCCACCACTACGCTCATAGCGATGACGACGCCCTCCGAAACGCCGTCCAACATTCCGTCCGCCATCGAGCGGACAAATTTTACGTATTCCGACATAATATTTTCTCCGTTTTTTATTTTTTTAGTTATTTGAGTTTCGGTTTATATGACTTATTATCACCGCTTTAAGTCGCCGACGCTAAGCTTGTCAACTTTACGCAAGGCGATGAGATTAGTGATCAGCGAGAACAGCGCCGTTAAAGCTATTGCGATCAGGCAGACGACGGGGCTGGGCACGGTGTAGAAATTGTCGCCGCTTTTTTGCAGTACGTTGAGCATCCACTGACCGAATCCGATTCCGCACAGCGTGCCGACTATAATTCCTATCGCCGTTAAAACGATATTGTCGCGGTAAACGTACTTTTTTGCCGCTCCGACGCTGAATCCGTTAATGCGCATAATGACCAGTTCGTTTTTCTTTTCGTTGACGCACACGATATTGAGATTGAGCAGTACCAACAGCGCCATAGCCGCGGCAAGAAACAATCCGATATAAATTACCAGCATGGTAGTGCTTGCCAGCTCGGCAAATTTTGCAGTCCACGCGGCGCGCTCGTCGGTCAGCGAGAAATATCCCGGCGTGTTTCGCAGTTTTTCCCGAAGAACGTCGGCGCTTGCTTCTTCGTAATTTATATACATAGCGTTGCATTCGTACGTTTTGCCCGTGACGCGCTCGTAGTAATCGGCGCTCATTGCCAGCTGAACGGTTGACAGATAATGTTCGCTGAAGCCCGCCACCATGCATTCGTGGTATACGCCCGAAGTGTCCATAATCCTTATTGTGTCGCCGATTTTCAGATTGTGGTATTTTTCGTATGTGCGGCTGACTATTACGCCCTCTTCCGGCAAAGCAATCGGTCGACCGCTTTTATAGTCCTTCAGACGGACGAATTTTTCAAAGCCTTCCTCCTTTTCCGGAGCGATAACGTCCGCTTTACTGAACGAGCCGT
>JBJFAC010000249.1:0-11747 GCA_051887715.1 Candidatus Neoclostridium sp. | reverse complement strand
GATGCTCCTTGTCCGGCTTTTTGCCCGACATTCGGAAGCCCACCAGCGTGATGAGCGACGACGCTCCGTCCGACAGGTTGTTTATTCCGTCCGAGACGACCGACAGCGCGCCCGTGATAAGCCCGACTATTATTTTACCCGTGCACAAAAGAGTGTTAAGCACAAGCCCTACCACTCCGGTAAGTCTGCCGTATTTTTCGCGAACGCGCGGATTGTTCACGTCATCGCGATCTTTTATAAATAATTTCGTTATAAATCCAAACATACTTGCTCCTCTCTATAAAGCGGCTCGGCTTATCTCCCGATTGCGCTTTGCGGTAAAAACCTTCAAAACAGCTCCGAAAAGACCTCCGCGCGGCTTATTTTCATTATTTTGGCAATAAATCTCGCTCCCGTTTTGGGAAACAGGCGAGCCATAACGCTCATACCGTGAGCGTCGAAGCCCACGACCTTTTTGCGCTTTCCGCGACTTATCGCGCGGCAGATTTTTTTTGCCGTTTTTTGCGGAGATGCGGCTATTTTTTCCACTCCGCTTTTGCCCACGCGGTCGTCGCCGCGGAACAGGTCGCTCATCGTTACGCCCGGAAAAGCGACGCCGACGTACAGATTGCCGTTGTTTTCCAGGGAAAGACATTCGGCGTAGCCTTTAAGCGCGTTCTTTGCCGCCGTATAAGGAGCCGTGCCCGCAACGGGACATAAAGCCGCGCTGCTGCACACAAAGTACACGCCCGGGCGCTCGCTTTCTTTAAGCAGAGGCATAAGCGCTTCGGTTGAATATATTCCGGCATAGAAGTTGACCGCCATAATCTTTTCAAACTGCTCCGAATCCGTGTCCAGCGCTTTAACAAACCGCGGAAAAACGCCCGCGTTGTTGATAACGAGGTCGATTTTCTCGCCGCTTCTGCGTAGCTTTTCCGCAAACTCCGTCCAATTTTCTTTAACGGAAACGTCGAACGTCTCGAAAGAAAACCCGTCGCCGATTTTTTGTTTGACCAGCTCCAGCTTTTGCCTGCTGCGCGCTATCCCTATCACGCGCGCGTTATATTTTTTCACAAGCAGCTCGGCGATACAGCCGCCTATCCCGCCGGACGCGCCGGTAAGCACGACCGTTTTACCTTTTAAGTCGTATTTTGCCATTTTTAACCTCGATTAAAACCTTCCGTAAACGTTATTTGCCGTATACTATTTTCTCGCTGTCGAACATCTTCGTAAGCCCGAAGGCGGCAAGCGCGGTATACGCCAGATTCACGCCGACGGTTATAAGCAGATTGAGATAGTTGGTCGAGAACGAGAATACCGCTCCCATACACTGCGCGGAGTTGTAGAACGGAATCAGGTAATAAAGCGGCGAATCGGCGTACTCGAACATATTGAAAAAACTTACGCCGATCAGCAGAAACATCAGCGGAGAGGACAGCGACGCCGCCTCCTTTACCGTTTTTGCAAACGCGGATACAAGCGACAGCGTTGCTACTATTAAAAGAACGGACGACATTATGACTATCAGCAGCGTGAGCACGTCGCCCACGGTGTACGACAGATTGATCGCGCCGAGAGCGCCGCCCGTCAGGTTGGGGAGCGCCAACGCGACTCCCAGCGTGCTTGCGGTTCCGCTGAGAAGCGCTATTACCGACAAAGCCAATATTTTGCCGAGAGCTATGCCTCCGCGACTTGCCGGCGTTACCAATAGAGCCGCGATCGTGCCGCGTTCCTTTTCGCCGGCAATCGATTCGGGCGTGACGTTGAGCGCGCCGGTAAACAGCATTATCATAAGCAGCATCGGCAAAAAGGAGGACAGCATTTTTCCAAGCACGTTCTTTTCGTCCGCAAGATCGTACTTTTCCCCCGCTCTGTTGACGTCGAAAAGATTGCTCTTTTCCGATTCGTAAGCGTTAAGCGTCGCCGAGATTATTTCGTAAGCCGCCGCGGATTCGGTTCTTTCGTTGTTGTAATACACCTTGACCTCGGGCACGGGCTTTTCTCCCGAGTTAACCTTCTCGGAAAAATCTTCGGGAAAAACCAACAGCGCGTCGCAGTTTTTCGCCTTTACGTCGGCTTTCAGATTTTCGATCTCGTCCGCAGTCGTTTCCGTAAACTGTACGGCGTCGGGATCGAAGCACTCGCGTATCTCCGCGGGAAGATTGACCGTCGCAATCTTATAGCGGTACGCCTTATCGGGAGTAAACGCGTCCGAAATGAAAAAGCCCATAAGCGTGTAGATGACGAAAATAAGCAGTCCGGGCAGTATCACCGTGCCGAAAAACAGGCGCTTATCCCCGAAAAATCTTTTCATTTCCTTTTTGAATACGGTTAAAACGGAGCCTAACTTCATTGCTTTCCACCTCGCGAATACTCGTCGTACAGATCGAAGAAAGCGTCCTCGGCGTTCTTTTCGCCGCACACCTCTTTTTTGGTGCCGCACGCTATCATCTTACCGTCGGCAACCACGCCCACTCTGTCGCATATCTTGTCCACGAGACTGAAAATATGCGTGGAAACGATAATGGTTTTACCCCTGTTTTTCAGTTCGGAGAGATAATCCGTGACTATTTTCGCCGTCAGCACGTCCAAGCCGTTGGTGGGCTCGTCGAAAATAACGACGTCGGGATCGTGCACCAGCGAGATCGCCAGCGACGCCTTTTGCTTCATACCCGTGGACAGATTGCCCACCTTAACGCCTGCGAAATCGTTTATTCCGAAGGCGTCGAAAAGCTCCTTTTTGCGCGCGGCGGCGGTTTCCTTATCCACTCCGCGCAGCTCGGCAAAAAAGTCGAAAAGATAATCGGGCGTGAAAAAGTCCTCCAGCTTGAGCTCGCTGGTGAGAAAGGCGATATTTCTTCGCACCTTTTCGGGAGCGAGACAAACGCTGTCGCCCAAAATCTCCGCGTCGCCGCCGTCCGGTTTTATAAGCGTGGACAGAACGCGCAAAGTAGTGGTCTTACCAGCTCCGTTTGCGCCCAGCAGTCCGAAAATCTCGCCCTCGTATGCCGTAAACGACAAGTCGTTTACCGCCGTGACGAAGTCGCGCTTGTCGCCCGTCAGTTTCTTCTGCCTTCTGCTCAGTCTGAACCGTTTATACAGCCCCGTGACCCTGACGGAAGGCTTTTTGTTTTCCGTGGTTTGATCCATAAATTCTCCGAAATTCGTTATTTAGCAAAACAGACGGTTTTGCCCGTCTGTTCGTATCGGCGATAGCGCCGAAAAACTGCGGATAATGCTCCGCTTTGATTTACTATACTGCGAATTACTCGCTTTTTTACTGCAAATTATTCGCCTTTTTTATCTTCGCCCGACTTATCCGACGAGCCTGCCGCCAATTTTCCGGCAACGGCGCCGGTTATCAGCGCGCCGAGGTCGATGCCGGTGGATTCCTTCATTCCTTCCATAATCTGACCTGCGCCCTGCATTACGTCTTTTATCAGTTTGGTCGAATTGCCGTCGCCGTACATAACTATCTTGTCGGTCTGAGCAAGCGGCATTGCGGCGGACTTGACCACTTCGGGAAGCGCGTGCAGATACATTTCGATGACGGACGCCTCGCCCATCTTCTTCTGCGCGTCGGCTTTCTGCTCGATAGCGGCGGCTTCCGCCTCGCCCTTGGCTTTAATACCGGCAGCCTCCTGCTCCATAGCGTAGCGCTGTGCTTCGGCAGCCGCTTTTTTAGCCTCCGCCTCCTGTATAGCGTCGTACTTTTTGGCTTCGGCGGCTTTTATCTGCTCGAACTTCTGCGCCTCCGCCTGCTTCTGACGGCGAATCAGCTCGGCTTCCGCCTCTTTTTCGGCTTTGTATAGCATTGCGTCGGCTTGCTTTCTGATTTCCGCGTCAAGCTGTTTTTCCTTGATGGCGATCTCGCGCTCGGCAATCTCCGCCTCTTTTTCTTTCTTGGCTATATTAGCGTTGGCGGCGGTAATTTCGATGGTCTTACGCTGAGTTTCCTGCTGAATGGAGTACGCCGCGTCCGCTTCCGCGCGCTTGTTGTCCGCTTTTATCTGCATTTCCGCCTTCTGAACGTTGAGCTCGGCGTTCTGCTCGGCGATCTTCTTCTGCGTTTCAACCTTGACCGCATTCGCTTCCTCTTCGGCGTGAGCGGTGGCGATGGCGATGTCGCGCTGAGCGTTTGCCTTGGCGATCTGCGCGTTTTTACGTATCTGTTCGACGTTGTCGATACCCATATTTTCGATGGTTCCAGCGTTGTCCTTAAAGTTCTGAATATTGAAGTTGACCACCTCGATACCCAGCTTTTCCATATCGGGAACGACGTTTTCCGTTATTTTCTTGGCAACGCCCTGACGGTCCTGCACCATTTCTTTCAGCCCTACCGAGCCCACTATTTCACGCATATTGCCTTCAAGCACCTGCGTTACCAGGCTGACGAGCTCGGACTGCGATTTACCCAAAAGCGCCTCCGCCGCCCTGTTGAGAAGCTCGGGATCGGAAGAAATTTTGATGTTTGCAACGCCGTCCACGTTGACGTTGATGAATTCGTTGGTGGGCACCGCCTCGCTGGTCTTTACGTCCACCTGCATTACCTTCAGCGATATTTTATCCACGCGCTCGAAGAACAGCAGTCTCCAGCCGGCTTTTCCTATGAGTATGCGGCGCTTGCCCATACCGGATATTATGTACGCGGTATCCGGCGGCGCTTTCATATATCCTCCAACGAAGAATATCACGACCACCGCAACGAGCAGTACTGCCGCAATAACTACGGGCGCGATCCACGCCGCGGCGGAAATTAAATTTGTTATCATAATTTACCTCCCTCGGTCTATATTACAAACGAACGAGCCGTTTGCTTTTATATTATACAATATGCGCGTTCTTTTGTCAAGCGCCTTTATCGAGGGCAGTCGGAACGGGTGCCGCGGCGAAAGCGAATACGGTCGAATTTGCTCGCGTTTTTATGCGATTAGACGATAAAAGCCCGTCTCTATGGCAAAAAAAGAGAAAAAGCGCTTGTCCGGCGCGGCGATATGTGGTATAATAGTGCGGTAAAATACGCCCGCTTGAAAGCGGGAAGAAAAAAGAGGACGAATAATGATATTATCCATCGGAGAAATTCTTGCCGATCTTATCGGCGAACAAAACGGCGACCGCCTTTTCCTGGAAGCGCACCTCGGCGGCGCTCCGTTCAACGTTGCCGTAAACGCAAAACAGGAGGGCGCCCGCGTGGCGTTCCTGGGCAAGGTCGGGCGCGATCCCGTGGGCAGATTTCTGACCGAGCAGGCAAAGAAAGCCGCTCTCGACCGCACGGACGTACTGACGGACGACGAAAAAAACACAACTCTGGCTTTCGTTACGCTCAAGGACGGCGAACGCGATTTCTCGTTTTTCCGCAGTAACGCCGCCGATTACGATCTTGACGACGGCGACGTGGATCTGTCCTCGTACGCCGATCTGAATATCGTGCACGTCGGCTCGCTCATGCTCTCCGAGCCCAAGGGCAGACGGTTCGCTTCACAAGTCGTCAAAAAAATACGCGACTGTGGCAAAATCTTTTCGTTCGACGTCAATTTCCGCTCCGATATTTTCGACGGCGTGGAGGAAGCAAAAAAAATCTACTCGCCGTTTATCGAACAAGCCGATATTCTGAAGTTCTCGGAGGACGAGCTCGTTGCGTTTACCGGCGAAAACCGGCTTGAAAAAGCGGTAAAACTGCTATACAAGCCGAACAGACTGCTGCTCGTAACGCTGGGGAGCCGCGGAAGCGCCTATTTTTACAACCAAAGCTTTGCAGTGATCCCCACGACGAAAGTCAACCCCGTGGATACGACGGGCGCGGGCGACGCGTTTTTCGGCGCCGTGCTCGCTCACCTGGACGGAAAGCCGTTTACAGAAGAAAATATTCGCTTCGCCGTGCAAAAAGGCAACCGGCGCGGTGCGGCGGCAACGCAGTTCAAAGGCGCAATAAAACTATAACGAAGCTATTTTCGCTCCCGTCTGCGCCGCAATGATCGCTCCCGATCCCGCGGCGGCAAGAAAAGAAATAAGACGAAAACGCAAACGAAAAACTCTCCCGATAAACGGAGTATCGATAGGGATTTATCGCTACTCCGTTAGTTATATTTGCCTTACGGCAAATGATATGCCTTCGGCGTTATATTTTGCTTTCAGCAAAGTGATATTTTCCCTATCGGGAAAGTTAAGGCAAATATAATATAACTTCGGCATAGCCGAAATATAACGCAAGCCCCTTGCATATCACTTTTAGCCATAAGGCTAAAAATATAACTTAATTTTTATTCTTTTGTGGATAAGAAAAGCACACTACGTTTCACCTTTGGTGAAGTATAGTGTGCTATACTTTTATTATAAATTATTAATCCCTATGGGAACTGCACATATCGGAAAGCGTTTTCTTTTTTCGTGAGTAAGAAAAGCGGAATCGCGGCTTAAGCGAGCCTCCAGACGACGTAGCTTATCCTGTTCTTTTCATTGGGCTTTTCGCGCTGATAGAAGGCGGTGAGCACGCTGCCGTCGCTAAGCTCGACGCTGGAGGGATAGCCGTGATCGTCCGAGCAGGTACGCACGTCGATATCTATCGGTTCGCTCCAGGTTTTGCCGTCGTCGCGGCTTATAAGAGCCTGCTGTGCGTACGGCTTTACGCGCCTGCCCACGACGCAGATCAGCGCGCCCGAGCTGTGGCGGATAATATGCGGCGGAGAGGCGAGAATACCGAGGTCCACGGGCTTGGACCACTTTCCGTCCGCCGTCTGATCGATCTGATACGTGCGCATCGGACCTATGCCGTTTTTAAGCTTCTGAACGCGCACCATAACGCTAATGCTACCGTCCTTTTTTTCAAACGCGTGCGGCTCGCACCACAGATCGTCGTTTTGGGGCTCGAACGGAATGCTTTCGGGCTCGGTCCACTCGTAGCCGTCGGTCGAGTAGCAACAGTACAAGCCTTCGGGCAGAAATTTATTGAAAACGCCCTCCTCGAGATAATTTTTATCCACCGAATAACTGCGCCCGACGTAAAAATAGCGTCCGTCCGACAGCAGTATCGGTCCGTGCGGATTGGTGATCGGCATACGGTAACGCTTATCGAAAACGTTGCCGCCGTCCTCGCTGACGTAAACCCAGGAGCCCACCAACGAATTATCCGCGTTTTGGTTACATTCAATATAATCTTCGATAATGGTTTTGGACGGGCTGTCGTTTCTTCTTGCGTTTTCCGCGCGCTGGAACGAATACGTGTTGTTAAAGGTCGTTATCAGCACCTGCTTTCCGCGAACGCATATTCCTCCGTCGCGATCGTCGAAGGGAGTGTCCGCAACGGCAAAGGGCGCCGTCCAGGTCCTGCCCTCGTCGTACGAATAGCACGCTACCGTCTTGCCGAACGGGCAAACGTGCGCTATTCTGCCTGCCGAGAACGTTGCGATAAGCCTGCCGTCCTCCAGCTTTGCCACCGTGGGCCAGCCAGAATATCCGAACAAACTTTCGCTATGATATACGTCGCCGGTCCGCAAAATTTCAATCTTTTCCTGCATAATACGTCTCCTTGATAGGTTACGTTAATTTTAACACCGGATTGCTTCCGTGTCACTATATTAAACGGACTTTTTTCCTCGCACCGTGTTCTATTCCGCTCGTAATCGTCTCAGGCGAAAATATTTTCAAGCCGTATTACGGACAGCTTTTGCGTTGCTCCCTCGCAAGCGTATTCCGCCTTCGCTTTGGCGTAATCGCAGGTATGCGGAACGCAGGCAAAGCTCTTTCCGCTAAGATAAATTTCCGTCGAGCATTTGTCGATGAACGCCACGATTGCGATATCGTCGTTTTTGCTAAGCGGAATATTCGTCTCTCCCACGCTTAACACTTCCTTTTTTGCGTTGAAACGCATTTCCAACCCGAACGCGCAGAAAGAAAAATAGGAACGATCGCAAGCGATCTCCACCCGGTACGCGCTCTTTTCCAGCGGCACGGTAACGGGCTTGCCGGCGGGGATACCGCCTTCGTAAATCTTTTCTTGATTCAACTTTTCCGTTTCACGGGCAGGCATAACGTTAAGGCGCATTTTTTCGCCCTCGCCGCACAGCGTAATTTCCTGCACGAGCCCCATTTCGCTGGCAGAATACAGTCGCGGCGAGCCGATATTGTTCCAGCACATGCGCAATACTCTGTCGCCCGTTCCCGAAAAGCTTTGAGCGGCGTACGGACACCGCGTGTCGTTAAGCTTTTGAGGCTTGGTGATCGGCACGAATTTACCGCCCGAAAACTCGCCTATTATATAACGATCGGACGCGCCTATCAGAGCGCGGTATATTTTGTCGCCGCGACGAAAAGCGTATATGTCCGGGCACTCTCTGTCTCCGCCGATCGAATACTTTTGCAATAACTCCCATTCAAGCAGATTTTCGGACGTAAAAAGCGCGTATTCGCCGTTTGTCAGGTAAAGCGCAAGCAAGTATTTGCCTATTTCCTCCGCCCACACGACTTTGGGATCGCGATTGCTTGCCGAAATATGCCCTATTACTGTTTTTCCCGTCTTTATAAAGCTTGCGCCGCCGTCCGTAGAATATGCCAGCCTCTGCGTAAACGGCACGCCCTGCGAAAGCTCGCTCGTGCCGCCTGCCGCAGTATAGAAAAGCAACAGCGGATTTTTCTCGCCCTTTTTAAGCCCCGTAACGTTGCGCTCGTCCTCTATCGCCGAGCCCGAAAACATAGTGCCCGTGCGGTCGGGGAAAAGCGCCGTCTCCTTTTCTTCCCATCGTATAAGATCGCGGCTTACCGCGTGCCCCCAATGCATATTGCCCCAGTCTCTGCCGCACGGATTGTATTGATAAAATAAGTGATACTCGTCGCCGTATTTTATCATACCGTTCGGATCGTTGTTCCAGCCCACTTCGGGCGTGAAATGCACGAACGGACGCAGCCCGTCCTCGCCCTTGGGCGCTTTTCGATCGCTTTGCGTTATATTTGCGTCGCAATCGCACTCGAAATATACGTTCCTGCCGCAAAGCTCGCGCGCGTCGTAGCTTGCGATAAAGTCCGCCTTGCCGCTAGCCGGACGAAAATCAAGGTCCAAAACCTGCCTTCTGTTTTCTCCCTCCCCTTCGTAAAAACGCAGCTTTCCCTGCCGAGCCGTGTTGTCCACGGGCAGCAACAGGTATCTTTTCTCCATCTTTTGCGTTATCATATCGTCTCCTCCACCTTTAATATGACAGAAATAGTGTGTTATTCTATTTTATCATATCGCCGTCATAAAGTCAACACAATTTATATTATATATTTATTTAAAAAAATATTTTACATAAACGGGGCGTAACGAGCGCGTAAAGGCGCGTCGCAAGAAATATAAAAAAGTCACGAACAAATATTATTTGCCCGCGACTCGGTGGTGACGCACTTACCTTATTATATTTTAAAACGCATAAAATAAACGGCAAGTACAATAATATTATATGGAACATTTTGTTCCGTGTCAAGTATTTTGGAACATTTTGTTCTATTATTTCTATATGAATGCGTTTTCTGAGAGATTATACTATTTACGGCGCGAAAAAGAATGGACGCGCGCGTTTCTGGCAGGAAAGCTGGGCGTTTCGGTGCGCCAGGTTTCCTACTGGGAATGCGGTCAGCGCGAATGCGATTTCGAAACGTTGGTTAAAATAGCCGATCTCTTTGACGTCAGCGTGGACTTTCTGCTTGGCAGAACGAATTATTGATCCTCTATATAATTAAATATATAAAAGTCTAAATATATAAAAACCTCGGACGCAAAGACCGCGCCGCGAGGCTTTTTACTCGTTTTATTATCACTCCCACTCGATGGTTGCCGGGGGCTTACTGGTTATATCGTAAACCACGCGGTTGACGTGTTTGACTTCGTTTACTATTCGCGATGAAATTTTTACCAGCACGTCGTGCGGAATATCCGCCCAATCGGCTGTCATACCGTCCACGCTGGTCACAGCGCGCAAAGCGATCGTGTAGTCGTAGGTGCGTTCGTCGCCCATAACGCCCACGGAACGCATACCGGTGAGCACGGCGAAATACTGCCATATCTCGCGATCCAGTCCGGCGTTTGCGATCTCCTCGCGGAAAATATAGTCGGCGTCCTGCAGAATACGGATTTTCGCCCTCGTGATATTTCCGATAATACGCACGGCAAGTCCGGGACCCGGGAAGGGCTGACGGAACACGATGTTTTCGGGCAGTCCGAGCTCGAGACCGAGCATTCTGACCTCGTCCTTGAAAAGCAGGCGAAGCGGTTCGATTATCTCCTTGAAATCGACCACCGAGGGCAGTCCGCCCACGTTGTGATGGCTTTTGATCACCGCGCTTTTGCCCAGTCCGCTCTCGATGACGTCGGGATAGATGGTGCCCTGAACGAGAAAATCCACTTTACCCAGCTTTTTCGCTTCCTCGGAGAACACGTCGATAAACGCTTTACCGATGATTTTACGCTTTTTTTCGGGCTCGCGAACGCCCTGCAGCTGCTTGAGGAACAGATCGCTTGCGTCCACTTTTATTAAATTCATACCGCGTTCTTCCTTGAACACGCGCATGACCTCGGCGGCTTCGTTTTTGCGGAGCAGACCGTGATCGACGAAAATGCACACGAGCTTGTCGCCCACCGCTTTATGAATAAGCGTTGCGGCAACGGCGCTGTCCACGCCGCCGCTCATAGCGCACAAAACCTTGCCGTCCCCCACTTTTTTGCGGATAGCGGCTATTTGCTCCTGCGCGAAGTCGGACATATGCCAGTCGCCCGTAGCGCCGCAAACGTCGTATAAGAAATTCTTCAGAATATCGTTGCCGCCTATCGTGTGCGCGACTTCCGGATGGAACTGAACGCCGTATATTTTTCTTTCGGGGCACTCGTACGCCGCAACTCCGCACGAATCGGTGCAGGCGATAACCGAAAAGCCTTCGGGAACTCTTTTAACCTGATCGGTGTGGCTCATCCAGCACTGATTGGGCGTGGGAACGCCTTTGAAAATTGTACTTTCTTTATAATTTACGGTGATTTTGCCGTATTCGCGCAGCTTTGCGTCGGCGTGAACCACCTCTCCTCCCAGCTGATGCGCGATAAGCTGCATCCCGTAGCATATTCCCAGAACGGGCACTCCGAGCGAATAGATCTCTTTCGTGACCTTGGGGGAATCCTCTCCGAACACGCTTGCCGGTCCGCCGGTGAAAATTATGCCGATGGGGTTTTTCTCGCGGATTTTTTCCACGGTGACGTCCGCCGGAACCATCTCGGCGTATACTCCGAGATTACGCACTCTGCGCACGATCAGTTGGTTATACTGTCCGCCGAAGTCCACGACGAGCACTAATTGATTTTTCATAACGTTCTCCACTAATTTTTTCGTAAGTATTTGCTCAATAGCAAAGCCGTTGCGCTATATAATTATACACTCGGCGCGGTCGTTTGTCAAGAAGATTGCAAGGCTTCCAAAGCGGTAAACGTTTTCTTTTGCGCCGCGGACGAAAATTATTTCTTTTTAAATCTTTCGGCGGTCTCGTAAAGCATTTTTTCCATTTTTTTCATACAGCTTTCCTGTCTTAGATCCTCGCTTGCGAAAGCGACGTATTTTTCGGAATACTCCGCGCGCTTTTCGGGGTGCTCGATCCACCCGTCGATTTTGCCGGCAAGATCGTCGGGATTGCCGTTCTCGAACGTGCTTTCGGGGCAAAGCGCGTACGACTTGGTGGCGCACCGCTCCGAATTACAGATTATCGGCACGAGTCCGCAGGCAATCGCTTCCAGACACCCTATTCCCTCGGCTTCTATC
>JBJFAC010000248.1:0-2598 GCA_051887715.1 Candidatus Neoclostridium sp. | reverse complement strand
GGATTGCCGAACATAACACCCACTTTTTTATGCAACTGGTTGATGAAAATAATGCAAGTTTTGGTTTTATTGCAAACGCCTGCAAGCTTTCTTAAAGCCTGCGACATAAGACGAGCCTGCAAGCCGATGTGACTTTCGCCCATTTCTCCGTCAATTTCCACCTTCGGAGTTAACGCGGCAACCGAATCGACTACTATTACGTCCATTGCTCCGCTGCGCACCAGAGATTCGCATATATCCAGCGCCTGCTCGCCGTTATCGGGCTGAGAAATATACAGTTCGGAAATATTAATGCCGAGATGAGAAGCGTACACGGGATCGAGAGCGTGCTCTGCGTCGATAAAAGCAACGTTGCCTCCAGCCTTTTGCGCCTCTGCGATAACGTGCAGAGAAAGCGTCGTCTTTCCGCTGGATTCCGGTCCGAAAATTTCGATTATTCTGCCGCGAGGCAAGCCGCCGATTCCGAGCGCCATATCTATTGAGATACACCCCGTAGATATAACTTCAACGTGATCGATATTGGTGTCGGACAACTTCATAATCGAGCCTTTTCCGTACGTTTTTTCGATTTGTTCGATAGCCGTTTCAAGCGCTTTTTGTTTTGCGCTCTTATTGACATCTCCGTCGATTACAGCCGTTTTCTTAGTTTTCTTTTCCATATATTCCTCCGTTTTTAACGCGTAGTTTACTTATTGTTAAATTAATTCTTGTCGTTTTCGATTTCTTCCAGCAGCGTCTTCAAAGCGGCTATCGTGCCTTTTTCGATTACGCTCCTGCGATCGCCCCGAAAGCAATACTTTTTAACCTTTTTACCGTTTTTTGAACCGATTCCTATGAAACAAACGCCCGTTTCCCCTTCTTTTTCGGCAGTAGGACCGGCGTTACCCGTCGTAGCGACGAGATAGTCGGCGCCGGTAATTTTTTTCAATCCGTCCAGCATTTCAAGCGCGGTTTGTTCGGAAACGGCGCCTTGGTCGGATATAGTATCGGCGCTTACGCCCAGAATATTTTCTTTGGCTTGATTGGAATAGCACGTTCCTCCGAAAACGAATTTTTTGCTTGCGCCCGGAACGGATACGAGCGCCGAAGAAAGGTTTCCGCCCGTAAAAGATTCCGCAACCGCAATAGTTCCGTCGGACGCGGAAAGTATTTTCTTTGCAATCGACGAAGCGTTTTCCTCGGAAAAAACGTTCTTATTCTTAATAATATAGTTGCAAGCGGATATAATTGCAAATACGGTAGCCAAAGCAAGGAAAACAAGCCCGGCGTACTTAAATATTTCTGCAATAAAGGCGGGAAAAACTTCGATGCTTTCGCAAGCCGGATAAAGCATATAAACGATCAATCCCGTCATCTGCATACAGGTTTTTGCTTTTCCCCATATGTCCGCGGCAAGCACGACGTTTTTAGTTGCCGCAACCGTTCTGAAAGCCGTAATCATCAGCTCGCGAACAATAATGATAAGCGTCATAACGAGAACGACGACCGTGAACGCGTTGTCAAACGTGGTCACGAGAACGAGCGCGCTGCAAACGAGCGCTTTATCAGCAAACGGATCCAAAAATTTACCCAAATCTGTCACGAGATTGTATTTCCGCGCGAGGTGTCCGTCAAAATAATCGGTGAGGCTTGCAATCACGAAAACCGCCACGGCGCAAAAATAATGGTACGGAAATTCCACCAAAAACAGCGCGACGAATACGGGCACAAGCAACAGTCTTATAAGCGTAATTTTAGTGGGCAAATTCATTCTACAAGTTCCCCCGCGAGATCGTAATTTTCATAACTGCATATTTTAACGTCGTACACGTTACCCACGTCGACGAAACTACCGGTAAAGTATACCCTCGAATCTATATCGGGCGCGTCGGACAACCTTCTTCCGACGAACATATTGCGGTCGTAATCTATGTCTTCGTAAATAACTTTAACGGTTTTTCCCACGAGCGCGGCGTTTTTTTCCTTTGTATTTTCAAGATTCAATGCGCCAAGCTTATCCACGCGCTGTTTTTTGACCTTTTTAGTCAACTGACCGTCAAGCTTATACGACGGAGTGCCCTGCTCTCTGGAATAAGCAAATACGCCCAGATGATCGGGCTTATACTTTTGCACGAACGAATACAACTTTTCAAACTGCTCTTCAGTTTCTCCGGGGAAGCCCACCATCATGGTAGTTCTTATCGATATATCCGGTATTTTCGCCGTTAACTTATCGAATAGAGCGCAAATCGACGAAAAAGTACTTCTTCTTCCCATTCTTTTTAGCACGCCGTCGTCAACGTGCTGGAGCGGAATATCCAAATAATGCAGTACTTTTTTGCTGTTTGCAATATAATCTATCAATTCGTCGCAGACCAGTTCGGGATAACAATACATAAGGCGCACGTACTCGACGTCGGTTTTCTCCAGTTCCGCAAGCAGCTTTACAAGCGACGGCGTTCCGAACAGATCCACTCCGTAATTGGTAACGTCCTGCGCAACCAGAATGATCTCTTTCACTCCGCGCGAAACAAGATCGTTAACTTCCGCAACCAGACTTTCGACCGTTCTCGACTTATACTTACCTCTTATGGACGGTATCGTACAAAAAGTACAATG
>JBJFAC010000247.1:0-2607 GCA_051887715.1 Candidatus Neoclostridium sp. | reverse complement strand
TCCGATCCCGACGCCGAAAATCCCGAATGGTCCGCTCTGCGCCGCCTGACGGACGGATATATGCGCAGTAAGCCCGTTATAATTGACCAAAACGGCACCGAGACCTGGCTGTACGCCGCGTTCGACTGGATGCAACCGCATTACACGAGAGTGTACGCTTCGGTAAACAAGGGAGAAAGCTGGTTTTTACGCGGCAAAGCGGAATGCCTTGACTTCTCCGGCGGAAAAAACAACCTCGACGATCCGGTGCTCGTTCAGAAGCCCGACGGCACCCTTTGGCTGCTTATTCGCCCCTCATCCGGCACCAAGGTTTACGAAAGCTTCTCCTACGACGGCGGCTACACCTGGACGCACGCGCGCCCCTCGAATATCGAAGGTCCGCAGTCGCGTTTCACCGTGGATCTTCTGGACGACGGAAGAATGCTGATGGTGTTCCACGACGCTACGACGCGCTCGCGCCTTGCGGCTTTCCTTTCGTCGGACGGCGGAAAAACCTGGCAATATAAGCTGCTGATCGACGAACGGGGCGGCGTTTCCTATCCCGATACGGTAATTACCTCCGACGGCACCGTCTACGTCGTTTACGACCGCAACAGAACGTCCGACAGAGAAATTTACGTCACTACCTTTACGATCGACGACGTAGTTTCCGGCTCCTACTCTTCCGCCAAAGCGCGCAAGCCCGTCCTCGTGGACAAAACAATTCCGTAATCTTCTTTGCAAGGCTATTTAATCGCTATTCGTTCTTTATGAGACACCGACAAATATTTCACCGACAAAAACGCGCCGCGGCTAACCCTCAGCCACAGCGCGTTTTCACGTTCTTCCAAAAAAGAAAGCGGCGCGGAAAGCACAGTTCCCATAGGGAATTTTTAGTCCACAACAAAAGTATAGCACACTATACTTCACCAAAGGTGAAATGTAGTGTGCTTTTCATATCCACAAAAGATTTAGAATTAAGTTATATTTTTAGCCTTATGGCTAAAAGTGATATGCAAGGGGCTTGCGTTATATTTCGGCAAAGCCGAAGTTATATTATATTTGCCTTGACTTCTCTCGAAGAGAGAAATATCACTTTGCTGAAAGCAAAATATAACTGCGTTAGCAATATAACTTGCCGTAAGGCAAATATAGCTAGCGGCGCAGCGATAAATCCCTATCGCTGCGCCGCTAATGCGTCGCCTTCCTGATTTATTAGGTTTTAACTTCGCTGCATAGCCGGGCGTTTACGCCTTCATAGCCTCTTCAACCGCGACGGCGCAAGCGACCGAAGCGCCCACCATCGGGTTGTTGCCCATACCGATAAGCCCCATCATTTCGACGTGAGCGGGGACGGACGAAGAGCCGGCGAACTGCGCGTCGGAGTGCATTCTGCCCATAGTATCGGTCATGCCGTAGGAAGCGGGACCTGCCGCCATATTATCGGGATGCAGAGTTCTTCCGGTACCGCCGCCGCTTGCGACCGAGAAGTACTTAACGCCCTTTTCGACGCATTCCTTCTTATAAGTGCCGGCAACGGGGTGTTGGAAACGGGTGGGGTTGGTGGAGTTACCGGTAATGGAAACGCCGACCTTTTCCAGCCACATGATCTTAACGCCCTCGCGAACGTCGTCCGCGCCGTAGCAACGTACCTTTGCGCGTTCTCCGTTCGAGTAAGCGGTTTCTTTCACGATTTCAACCTTATCGTTGAAGTAGTCCATTTTGGTCTGAACGTAGGTAAAGCCGTTGATTCTGGAAATGATCATAGCGGCGTCCTTGCCCAGTCCGTTGAGGATAACGCGGAGCGGAGTTTTACGCACCTTGTTTGCGCTCTTGGCGATACCGATAGCGCCCTCTGCGGCGGCGAAGGACTCGTGACCTGCGAGGAAGCAGAAGCATTCGGTTTCTTCTTCCAGAAGCATAGCGGCGAGGTTGCCGTGTCCGAGACCGACTTTTCTTTGTTCTGCCACCGATCCGGGAATACAGAAAGCCTGCAAGCCTTCGCCGATAGCGCGAGCGGCGTCTGCGGCGCGGGTGCAACCCTTCTTGATTGCGATCGCGCAGCCGAGCGTGTACGCCCATTTTGCGTTCTCGAAGCAAATATTCTGAATACCCTCGGTGATCTTATAGGGATTGAAGCCCTTGTCGGTGCAGATTTTGAGCGCGTCGTCAAAATCCTTGATACCGTACTGAGCCATTATTGCGGAGGTTTTTGCCTCTCTTCTTTCATAACCTTCAAAAGTTACAGCCATTGTAATTACCTCCTTATTCCTTACGGGGATCGATGAACTTGACCACGCCTTCTTCTGCGGTGAATCTGCCGTAGTGTCCGGTTGCGGCTTTAAGCGCTTCGTCGGCGGTCATGCCGGCTTTGATCTTGTCCAGCATAACGCCCAGCTTGATGTACTCGTAACCGATTACCTGGCTGTCCTTGTCAAGCGCGAGCTTGGTGATGTAGCCTTCGGTCAGTTCGAGGTAACGAACGCCCTTTTCTTCGGTGGAATAAATCGTACCGGTCATAGAACGCTGTCCTTTGCCGAGGTCCTCGAGTCCGGCGCCGATAACCAGTCCGCCCTCCGAGAAAGCCGACTGCGTTCTGCCGTATGCTATCTGCAGGAACAATTCCCT
>JBJFAC010000246.1:0-2619 GCA_051887715.1 Candidatus Neoclostridium sp. | reverse complement strand
TTTCTATTATTCCCGCGTCCGTGTAGTACGAAGCGAAAACGGGATAGGTGCCCTTCCCGGCGGTGGTAGCCGTGAAAACAGCCGTAAAGTCCGGATATTCGAGCGTAAGACGAGCCACGTCCTCGACTTCTATCACACCTTTAAGATGCTCGTTTGCCATAACGGCGCTTACCGATACGGGCAGTCCGAGCGCGCTTATCATAAGGTCGAGCGTGTGAACGGACTGGTTTATTAGCACGCCGCCGCCCTCGGTTGCGATTTTACCGCGCCAATCGCCCGAACGGTAGTAGTCGGCGTCTCTCTTCCACACGACCGCTCCGCTTGCACCGAACACCTTCGCGTTTTTAATAATTTCCGCCGCCTCCCGGTTTGCCTCCAGATATCTGTTCTGAAAGCACACGCCGTAGCGAGCCGCGCTGTTTTCACGGGCGCGCTTCAGCCTTACAAGCTGCTCGAAGCTTATGCACGCAGGCTTTTCGGACAGCACGTTTACGTTGTTTTCGAGCGCGTATATAACCATTTCGGCGTGCAGATAATGCGGTGTGCAGACGTGCACGCAGTCGGGGCGCTCGCTGTTTATCATTTGCTTGTAATCGGTGTAAATCGGGCAGGACAAGCCGTATTCGGCGGCTTTTTTCGCCGCTTTTTCGCCGTCCTTATCGCATAAGCCGACTATCTCGGCGTTTATTTTTTTGAGCGCGGATACGTGCGTACCGCTTATCGCGCCCGTTCCTATTATACATACTCTCATATTACTTATCCGAGAATGAATTATCCAGCGAGAAGGTCTGCTCTTTTACCGTTTCTTTTCTTCGCGAGGTCGCGCGGCGTTTGTCCAGCTCGGCAAGGTACAGCTCGTCGTCGAACGGCATATCCACCGTCTTATCCAGCCAGGTGGAAAGCAGCATAGCGTCGGCAAGAGCAACGCCGTTTATGCCCTCTTTTCCGTCGATGTAAAGCGGTTCTGTTCCGAGTATCGCGTTTGCCACGTTATTTAGCACGCGGTTGTGCTCCGAGCCCTCCGCTTGGGGGACGGAAACCGTCTGCACGGTCCATTCGGGCTGATCGAAGCCGCCGATCGCGGTTTTGCAGAATTCGCGCTCGTTTTGCTTTAACTGCCAATAGGTGATCACGTTGTTTTCGTACACGAGCTTACCCTCCGTACCGAGCACCTCCAGACGGTTGGTGCCGGGAGCGTCCGCCGTGCAGGTCACGAAGCAACCGCTTGCACCGTTGGGAAACTCCATATACGCGGTGACGTCGTCCTCGACCTCGATGTCGTGCCACTTTCCGAACGAACAGAAAGCGCGGACGCGCGAAGGCGTCATTCCCACTATCCATTGCAAAAGATCGAGCTGGTGAGGGCATTGATTGAACAGCACTCCGCCGCCCTCTCCCGTCCAGGTTGCTCGCCAAGCTCCGCTGTCGTAGTAGCTTTGAGTGCGGTACCAGTTGGTTATTATCCAGTTCACGCGCTTGACTTCGCCGATCTTGCCCTCTTTTACCATATCGCGCAGCACGATATGGGAAGGATTGGTGCGCTGATTGAACATTACGGCGAAAATCTTGTCCGACTTAGCCGCAACCTCGTTCAATTGCTTTACTTGCTTGGTGTACACGCCCTCCGGCTTTTCGCAAACGACATTAAGTCCTGCGTTAAGCGCGGCAATCGACAGCGGCGGATGATAATAGTGCGGAGTTGCGATAATAACGCAGTCCACCAGTCCGCTTTTAAACATAGCCTCGGCGTCCGTGAAATACGCCACGCCGTCGCCGAATTCTTTTTTGAAATTATTAAGCTTGTTCTCGTCAATATCGCAGATAGCCGCAAGCGTTGCGTTTTTAACCAAGCCGCCGAACAGCGAGCGAGAGTGCGACGAGCCCATATTGCCAACGCCCACTACTCCGAATCTTACTTTTTCCATATTCCCTTTTCCTCCTCGGAATATCCGTTATTTTTGAGTATTTGTTTGAACGCGTCCACGGCGGCGGCAAACGATTGCCGTTGATTTTCGTACACGAACGCGTTTTTAAGTTCCTTTTTGTCTATGCCCGAATAGCCGTCGAACACGTGCAGGTGCGGTTCGAGAGTGAAAGTCGCGTCTCTGTCCAGCTTTTCGATCATACGGCTTATTTCGCCGTCGCCGTACCCTGCCGGGACGATGCTCTTGCTTTCGCTTACGACGTCCTTGATGTGGAAATAGTACGCTTTATCGTACAGCTTTTCCATTGCGTACGGAATGCTTTCGTCCCACATAATGAAGTTGGCGGGATCGTAAACCAGCCTTAAATCGGGAACGCGCTCTTGAAGCCACGCGCAGTTATCCACGGTTGAGCCGAATATTTCCGATTCGTTTTCGTGGCAAAGCGTTATTCTCTCGCTTTTTGCGTAAGCCGTCATTTCCGAGAGGCGCTCGGCGACTTCGTTTTTATACTTTTCGTATTCGTCGCGCTTCATAAAGTACGAAAACATACGGATTTTGTCCGTTTTGACAGTTTTTGCGATGGAAACGAGCTTTTTAAGCAGATTAAAGTGCTTTTCCTTCGGCTCGGAAATATCTATTTTGCCGAGAGGCGAGCCGAGCGACCAGACCTTTATTCCGGCGGCGGAAAATTTTT
>JBJFAC010000245.1:0-2619 GCA_051887715.1 Candidatus Neoclostridium sp. | reverse complement strand
CGATTATGCAGTCGATATCCGGACAGGTTACTCCGCGTTCCCAGCGCGAAACGGAGTCCACGGAATAGTGAACGGTTTCCGCCACGTCCGACCGACTTAAGTTTTTTTCGCCGCGCAATTGAATAATAGACGCGCTGAGCGCCTCCACGGAAAATTTACCCGTGTAGTACTTTTCGCCCAGCGGCACGTTTAGCACGTCTTCCAGCGGTATGCCGAGCGCGTTCGCTATGTCGCCGAACTGACCTACGTCGGGCAACATTTTGCCGCGTTCCCACTTGGAAACGGTTTGCGGATGAACGCCTATTTTTTCGGCAAGCTCACCCTGGCTGATGTTGCACTCGCGCCTTTTTTCTTTCAGTATTTCTCCGAAATTGTCCATTTTTATCCTCTTATCACGATTATACCACATTTATACGATTTTAGCAAGAATTATGCCGTAATTTGTCTGTCAATTCCTGTCACGATCACAGAAATCACACGCGGCGCTTCCGCTTTTCCGTACGTATACGCCGAAAAACGGAAAGCTTCGTAAAGCCGAGGAACGCTCGAAGCAAAGGCTTTGCAACTAAACTTTTACTTATCTTCTTCCCCGTAAGCGTAATCGCCAAGGTCTATTTAATCGGACAAGCCGCGGCGGATGCCGGTAATAACGTCGCTCATCACGCAGAAGCTTTTCCCTACGCCTTCGGGGGTGTGCCTGTAATTAGCCGCGCGTTCTTTGCGAATGCCGATATTTTCCGCAGCGACTGCCGCGTCTATGTTTGCGGCGAGAAAAACGAACTCCCAGCCGTATTTTTCCGTTTGCCTTTTTATTTTCGCCTTTATCTGCTCCGCCGTATAGTACACGCTTGCGTTTTCCATTCCGTCCGTGGTGATGACGAATATCGTGTGCTCCGGAACGTCCTCGGCGCGAGCGTATTTACGCACCTTTCCTATACGGCATATCGCCGCGCCCAACGCGTCCATAAGAGCGGTGCAGCCGCCCACCACGTAATCGTCGGACGTCATCGGTTTTACTTCGTTTATATCCACTCTGTCGTGCAAAACGACGCGGTTGCTTGAAAACAGCACGGTAGAAACGTAGGTTTTCCCCTCTTGTTTTTTCTGCTTTTCGATCATAGCATTAAATCCGCCTATCGCGTCGGACTCCATTCCGCTCATAGAGCCGCTCCTGTCGATTATAAACACTAATTCGGTTACGTTGTTTTTCATAATAAAATACCTCCGTTTGTATTGCGCCTTTATTATAGCACGTTAAAACGGAGGCGTGGTCTCTCGTCGGGAGACATCGGTTTTTTCGCGGCGTCAGCAGCCGAGACAAACCTGATCGTATTTATACAGCGCGGCGTTTATCTCGAAAACGTCGTATATGCCGTTCGTAATGAAAAATTCGACTATCAGATCGAATTTGTTGCTGTGGGAAAGCGAAAAACCCACCGTCCGCAAAAGCCGCTCGGTTTCTTCAAGCGTCAGCTCGAGCGCAATGGCAAAGGCGATCACGGTCTGTTTGCTCGGTCGGTACTTGGGATCGTTGTTTATTTTGTAAAACGTTTTTCGGCTGACGTTGGCTTTCTTGTAGCACTGCGCGTCGGTCATTTTCTTTTCGTCTATCAGCTTGAGCAGCGTTACGGCAAAGGTGTCGTCGTGATTTTTGATCCAGGCTTCAAGCTCGGTCGCGCCGGCACGCGCGCTTTGCTTCGCGGCAAAAAGTTGAGCTCTCTCCTCTGTTATTTCGGCAGACTCGGCGTTTTCCGCACGGGCGCGGCGTTCCTCGTCCCCGTCATACGGGAAATAAAAGTCGTCGTCCAAGCGGTGCTCCTCGCTAAACGAAAAGTCAAAGTCCTCGTCCGAACGGCATTCGTCGATAAACGAAAAGTCCTCGTTATTACCGAACGGCAATTCCGAAAACAAAACGTATCCCCTCCTTGTGTTTTCGCCGTTGTCCGACAGAAAACTTTCCAGCTCGGTTTTATAACTCAGCTCGTAAGCGCTTTGGTCGAAAACGCACAATTCTACGTCCATTTCCGCGGTGTTCGCGCACAAATAATCGGAAATAGCCTGCGTTGCGATACGCAAAACGCGCTCTTTCGGAAATCCGTTCGTGCCCGACGATATAAGCGGAAAAGCAATCGATTTCGCGCCCAGCGACGACGCAAGCAGCAATGCGTTTATATAACAGCCCCTAAGCAGCGCGGCTTCGTTTTCTCCTCCGCCCCGCCATTTCGGTCCGGCGACGTGGATAACGTGACTGCAACTTAGGCCGAACCCGTCGGTCGCCGCCGCCTCGCCCACGCCCAGCGGTTTAAGCGCCGCGCAAGCCTTGTCCATTCCGCTGCCTGCGGCACGGTGAACGGCGCTGTCCATTCCTCCGCCGCCCGAATAACGCTCGTCGGTAGCGTTGACTATAATATCGCAATTGGTTTTAAGAATATCCAGTCGTTTGATTTTAAGCGGCATTTTATCCCTTTTATCTCCGTAATGATGGTATTTCGGTTGCTCGATGCGATAATTATATCCGTTTTTTTCGACAATGTCAATACCCGCGTCCGAGGCGGAGGAAATTCCGGCAAGGTTATTGCGGTAAAACGCCTGCCGGGAAGGAGCGCGACACGCCCTTTA
>JBJFAC010000244.1:0-2635 GCA_051887715.1 Candidatus Neoclostridium sp. | reverse complement strand
GGCTTTTTTTAATAAAAATCGCCGAAAAAAACCTCGGCTTGTATAAACGCAAACCGAGGCTTATACGCTATTAAATTCTGCAAAGTATGTATTCCGCGTACAAAGCGGCAACGTTAATGCCGGTGCAACGCTCGAATTCGGTAAAGAAGGCGTTGGAGTTTACCTCGCATACGATGGGTTCGCCCGTTTCGCCGAAAAGCAGATCGACTCCGCAAAAGTCCGCGCCCAGCGTTTTCGCGCAGGTTTCGGCGGCGTTTCGGAAGGAGGGGGAAAGAGGATACGCGCTGCCCCTGCCGCCCTGACCGACGTTTGAATGAAATCCGTCGTTGCCTTCGCGTAGCATAGCGCCCACGGCTTTTCCTCCGATTACTATAACGCGCACGTCCCTGGCAAGAGAAGAAGAAATCATCTGTTGGAAAAGGTGCGGCTTCGTTTTAACGCGTTCCATGGCGGAGTACAGCTGTCCTCTGTCAAATACCGGATAAACGCCCTTGCCCTGCGAGCCGAAGGACTCCTTGACCACGAGCGGATAACCCAGCTGATTTTCGATAATGGCAACCGTTTGTTCGCGTATTTGTTCGTACGGATTGTAGCACAGCAGTCCGGGAAGGGTTTTGGGAATACTCACGCCGCTGTCCGCAAGTCGGATATAAGTTATCATTTTGTCGTCGCAATCGACGATAGTCTTGTGTCCGTTAAAAATAGTTACGCCGCAAAGCTCCAGCATTTCGGACAAATACTTGTCCTTATCCAGAAAAACGCACGCCGAATAGTTGCCGAAATAGGTTTTTATTCTGTCGTTATCTATTCTGCCGTAAAAACCGTCGTTGCGCACGATATCCGCGCTTGCGCCCGCTTTCTCGAATTCTTCTTTAAGGCGCAGACTTTGAGCGATATATTGCGGAGCGGAATAATAAGCGTTAATGATAATGGCAACCGAGCAATTTTCGCTTTTTCTTTTGCCGAACAGCGGCTTTTTAAGCATTGTTTTTCTCCTCTTTTCGTTTGTAGTAATGCGCTATCGCGAAGTACAGCGGAATACCCAGTACGAGCACGGCTATCGCCTGTCCGGCGCCCACGCAGGCGATTCCGATCAGGTATTGCTCACGTATCTCGCTAAGCGTCAGGTAGGTCAGCGGCACCACGAAAGCGTTAACGGCAATCGGCGGAATTGCGCCCAGCAGAACCTTAAGCCAGGTGTTCTTTATCGTTCTGCCGACAAAGCAGGTTACGGTTGCGGCAACGAGCGTAGCAAGCGAACCGAACACGATATCGAACACGTTTCCGGTGATCAGGTTGGAAATAAAACAACCGACGGTAAGCCCGGCAATCGCTTCGGGAAAGACGAGCGGCAAAAGCGTCAGCGCTTCGCTCACCCGTACCTGAAGAGAGGTCGTGTTGAACGAGATGGGTGCAAGCAAGATGGTCAGGCTTGCGTACAGAGCCGCTATCACGGCGGCACGCACGAGTTTGATGGTTACGTTCTTTTTCATTTGTTAATACGGAGCGAAATCAACGCATGTTAATGCCGAAAACCTATTGTTCCGCTCTGTCCCTTAGTTTTGTTTTAAGACAGGAGGGTTTCGAACTGTCTTTAACGTGGTAATTATACAGCGTAGAGCCGAATTTGTCAATCGTTTTCGTCTTAACCTCGGTTTTCACGCGAAAAACACGAAAAATCGGCAGAAAAAACGCAAAAAAAACGAAGCAAAAAAATTTTTTAAAAAAATTAAAAAAATATACGAAAAACGCTTGACAAGCAAAAAAATCTATAGTATAATAACGGCGTACTTCAGATGAAGTACCTGAAACAGCTCATCATTTTCCCCCTTATCATATAGCGAAACGGTTGATCCGAAAGATTGACCGTTTTGCATTTTAAATCGTTTTTTTTTCGCACTCGACCGACTTCTATTGTGAAATGCGTCTGAAAAGAGCGCAATCGGTGTCGTAACGCTTGCAAAAAGTCGCGAATAATGGTAGAATATTTCGGCTTGGAGGAAGTATGCTGAAAAAATTCATCGGAGACAAGAAATTTTATAAGACAGCCGTCGCCGTTGCGCTTCCGATAATGCTGCAGAACGGAATAACCAATTTCGTCAGCCTTCTGGACAACGTAATGGTGGGCAGCCTGGGCGACTGCCAGCTGTCGGGCGTAGCGATCGTCAACCGTCTTATGTTCATATTTATGCTTGCCGTTTTCGGAGCAATTTCGGGCGCGGGCATTTTCACCGCGCAATTTTACGGCAAACGGGACGAAGAGGGCGTGCGTCAGACGTTGCGCTTCAAATATCTGGTCTGCACGGTAATAACGGTCGCGGCGGCGGCAATATTTCTCGTATTCGGCGAAGAACTGATAAGACTGTTTCTTCAGATCGACGGCGGTGCGTCCGACGCGGAAAAGACGGCGGAGGAGATCGCAAAAACGCTGGAATACGGCAAGCAATATCTCGCCGTTTCGGTAATAGGACTTTTGCCGTTCGCGCTTTCGCAGGCATACAGCGGAACGATGCGCGAAACCGAGCACACCGTATCGCCGATGATCGCCGGTTTCATTGCGGTAGCGGTCAACTGTTTGGGCAATTATATTTTCATATTCGGCAATTTCGGCGCTCCGAAGCTGGGTGTGATGGGC
>JBJFAC010000243.1:0-2636 GCA_051887715.1 Candidatus Neoclostridium sp. | reverse complement strand
GCGGTGAAAAAAACTATGAGAGCGCCCAGAAAGCGATCGAGAATGTTTGATATTTTTACGTTCATACGCTAATTATCGCCCCGACAGGCGTCAAAAATACGAGTAAATATATGAAAACCGAAATTTTTGTTCCGAATAAAGAAAATTACGAAAAATGCGGCGCGCTCATCCGAAGCGGCGAGCTGGTGGCTTTCCCCACCGAAACGGTGTACGGGCTGGGCGCAAACGCACTCGATCCCGAAGCGGTTAAAAAGGTGTACGTCGCCAAAGGCAGACCGAGCGATAATCCGCTGATCGTGCACGTGGCGTCGCCCGACGACGTGTATAAGGTGGCTCGGTTCGTGCCCGAAAAAGCGCGACTGGTGATAGAAAAATTTATGCCGGGTTCGGTTACCGTGGTAATGCCCAAGCGCCCCGAAATACCCGATTGCGTTACGGGCGGGCTGGACACCGTTGCCGTGCGTATGCCGTCTCACCCGGTCGCGCTCGAATTTATAAAGGCTTGCGGCGTTCCCGTGTGCGCGCCGTCGGCGAATACGAGCACTCGTCCCAGCCCCACGATTGCGTCGCACGTAAACGACGATCTGGGCGGTAAAATAGCGGCTATTCTGGACGGCGGAGCGTGCTCCGTGGGCGTGGAATCCACGGTGATAGACTTCGTGGGCGACGTTCCGCGCTTGCTCAGGGCGGGCGGAATGCCGTTGGAGCCGTTGGAAGAGGTAATAGGAAAAATACGCCGCGAGGTAAAAAGCGATAAGCCGCTTTGTCCGGGAATGAAGTACAAGCACTACGCTCCCACCTGCGACGTGACCGTGGTTTATCCGGGCGAAGAGCAGACGTCGAAAACCAAAGCGTTGTACGACGGGCTGGTTTCGTCTGGCAAAAAAACGGTTATAATGTCGCTTGAAGGGCACCTGCCGGAGTACGGAGGACGCAACGCGTTCAACGTCGGAAAGGACGCAAAGGAATACGCGCACAATCTGTTTTACCTGCTCCGCGAATGCGACAAAGCAGGCTATGAGGCCGCCGTTGCGGAGGGCGTAACGCCCGAAGGATACGGCTTGTCCGTGATGAACCGGCTGGTAAAGTCCGCCGGAGGAAAAACCGTCGAATAAAATTCTGAAAAGGAGATATAATTTATGAAAATTGCAATCGCTTGCGATCACGCCGCGCCCGCGTTAAAGGCGAAAGTGGTAAAGCATCTAAAAGATCAGGGCTACGAGGTAACCGATTTCGGCACCGACACGTCCGACTCCGTGGACTATCCCGATTACGCGCTCAAGGTTGCGGAAGCCGTCGCCGCAAAAGACGCCGAGCTGGGCATACTCATCTGCGGTACGGGTATCGGAATGAGCATCGCCGCCAATAAAGTCAAGGGAATTCGCTGCGCGCTTTGTTCGGATACTTTTTCGGCTCACGCCACCCGCGAGCATAACGACGCGAACGTGCTGGCGTTCGGAGAAAGAGTGGTGGGCGAAGGACTTGCGCTCGACATAGTGGACGCGTTCGTCAAAACGGAATTTTCCGGCGCGGACCGTCATCGGGCAAGAATAAACAAGATTACCGCCATCGAACAAAAATATTTCAAATAAAACGCTAAAAAGGCGGTTTTTTGTTGCAAAACGTTTGATTTGAAGCAAAAATTATGCTATAATGTAAAGCGGCTGAGCGTTATATCGCTTCAGCCGTTCAATACGTTAAAAAATTTAATTTAAGGAGATTAAATAAATGGCACACAAGTATGTTTATTTGTTTACCGAAGGTAACGCAAAAATGCGCGAACTTTTGGGCGGCAAAGGCGCAAACCTTGCGGAAATGACCAACATCGGTCTTCCCGTTCCCCAGGGCTTCACTATTTCCACCGAAGCCTGCACGCAGTACTATGAGGACGGAAAGCAGATCAATCCGGAGATTCAAGCGCAGATTATGGAATACATCGAAAAGATGGAAAAGATCACCGGCAAGAAGTTCGGCGATCTCGAAAATCCTCTTCTCGTTTCCGTTCGTTCCGGTGCGAGAGCGTCTATGCCCGGTATGATGGATACCATCCTGAACCTCGGTCTTAACGAGCAGGTCGTAGAAGTGCTTGCAAAGAAGTCCGGTAACCCCAGATGGGCTTGGGACTGCTACAGAAGATTTATTCAGATGTTCTCCGACGTAGTTATGGAAGTCGGCAAGAAGTATTTTGAGCAGCTCATCGATAAGATGAAGGAAGAAAAGGGCGTTAAGTTCGACGTAGAGCTTACAGCTGCTGACCTGAAGACACTTGCAGAGCAGTTCAAGGCTGAGTACAAGAACCAGCTCGGCACAGACTTCCCCTCCGACCCTGTTGAACAGCTCAAGCTCGCTATCGAAGCAGTATTCCGTTCATGGGACAACCCCCGTGCTAACGTATACCGTCGTGACAATGATATCCCTTATTCATGGGGTACTGCAGTTAACGTAATGCCTATGGTATTCGGTAACCTCAACGACAACTCCGGTACAGGCGTTGCCTTCACACGTGACCCTGCAACAGGTGAAAAGAAGCTCATGGGTGAGTTCCTTACAAACGCACAGGGCGAAGACGTTGTTGCCGGCGTTCGTACTCCTATGCCTATCGCTCAGATGGCAGAGAAGTTCCCCGAAGCTTACGA
>JBJFAC010000242.1:0-2646 GCA_051887715.1 Candidatus Neoclostridium sp. | reverse complement strand
TGACCGCGCTGTTGTTCTCCGAGCCTATAATGGGCTGATTCGGATATTTTTCGTGATATTTGGAAATGTTTCTTATCGCGTAGTTTATGCCGGTTACGTCCATTTCCATTCCAGCGCCTTCCATTCCTCCGTTGATCGCGCCCGTGATAATGCGGGTATCGTCCAGCTTTTTGACCTCGGCTTTCAGACGGCGGAAAATGCGCGCGCCCAGCTCGGTATTCTGAACGGGCTCTTCGTTGAAAAGCGACCAGAAAATAACCGACGGATGGTTTCTGTCGCGCTTTATAAGCGTTTTAAGATTGCGAACGAATTCGTCGCCCGTCTCGAAACGGCGGTTTTCGTCCATTACTATCATTCCCAGCTCGTCGCACGCGTCCAGAATCTCTTTCGCGGGCGGATTGTGCGAGCAACGGTATGCATTCGAGCCCATCTCCTTGAGCAGGCTTATGCGGTAGTACTGTATGCTGTCGGGAACGGCTACGCCCACGCCGGCGTGATCCTGATGGTTGCACGTCCCCTTTATCTTCATCGGCTTGCCGTTGAGGAAAAAGCCTTTATCGGCGTCGTAGCTGAAATAACGGAAGCCCGTACGAACCGTTTCCTCGTCGCCGTTCTCGCCGTTTGCCGTAAGAGTTACGGTCACGTCGTACAACTCGGGGTTATCTACGTCCCAAAGTTTCGGATTCGTAACTTCCGTAGAGAATTTGATCTCTTCAGAGCCCGAAGCGTCCACCGTTACGGTTTCGCTTGCTCCGCAAGCCACGACTTCGCCTTTATAGCGTATTTCCGCCGTTGCGGAAGCCGAAGAAGCGACGTAATTGTCGTTTTCGACCTCTACGGAGAAATTGACTTTCCACTTATTACATTCGGGGCAAACGCGTTCGGGCGCGACGTACAAGCCGTTGTGCGCTATATGAACGGGCTCTTTTACGTATATATACGCGTGGCGGTACAGTCCGGCTCCCTCGTACCACCAGCCCTCGGTGCTTTTTCCGTCGACGTGCACGGCTATCGTATTCACCGCGGCGGTGCCGAAGAACGCGCGGTCGGTCAAGTCGATCGTGACCTCCGTGTACGCGCTTATCGACTTTGCCACGAGCGAACCGTTAAAGTAAAAGTCCGCGCAGACGGACACGCCCTCGAAGCACAGAAAGACCGACTTGCCGGCGTATTTTTCGTCAAGCGCAAAGCATTTACGGTACCAGGCGTCGCTGCGATTTCTGTATCCGTGCGAAAGCAGCTCGGTTTCCGAAAAGTCTGCGGCGGCTAAATAATCGTGCGGCAGGTTTACCGTCTGCCACTCCGAATCGTCGTAAATTTTGCCTGCAGGTCCTTTTGCTCCGCCCGTTTTGCAAAGCGAATAAGACGCGGCGTGCGACTCGTCGTCGGTTTTTCCGGGTTCACCGAGATAGAATTTCCAATCGCGGTCAAACAGATATTTTTCTCTCATTTTTGTCTCCTTGTATTTATTTGAGTTATTAAAATAATTATAACTATTTGAGTTATTAAAATAATTATAACATACGGCGCGGAAAAAATCAACATTATATTTAAAAAAACGATAGGACATAATTGCTTAAAACTCAGCGCAAAAATGTCCTATTTTTCGTTTTATCGCTATTCGGTTTTATTGCGTGCTTTCGCTCCGCTTTTATGCCGTTAAGTTGCTTTTGAGGCAATTCAATACGCCCTTACAAGCGTAGTCGTCCGTTTTTTCGGCAGGCATTCCCTTTTCGTCCAGACGGAACACCGCCGCGTTTCCCGAATTTTCGTTGCACACGACGAGATAGTCGCCGAACACGTCGATATCGCGAGGTCCGACGCCGCCGCAGTCGAATTTGCCGAGAAGCTCGGTTTTTTCGCCGTCCGCTTTCAATACGAACACTGCGTTTTCGCCGCGCACCGAGACGTACATAAGTCCGTTTTTGCCCCATCTTATGGCAGCCGCGGTCAGTTTTTCCTTTTCGCACGGCAGAGCGAGCGTGTTTTTAAGCTCGAGCACGCCGTTTTCAAACGAGAAAACGCTTACCGACGGCACGAGCTCGTTTACGGCGTATATATATTTTTCGTCGTCTGAAAAGGCAAGGTGGCGTATTCCGTAGCCGGCAGGTACCTGCGCGGACGTAAGCTCGTTGAGATTACGGTCGTACACGAACAGAGTGTCCAGCCCGAGATCGGTGCAAAACACCTTCTTTCCGTCGCCGGAAACCGAAACGAAATGCGTGTGAGGCGCGTCCTGACGAGGCTGATTTACGCCCTGCCCCGAATGATACGCCGCGACTTCGCCGTTTTTGGAGAGATTGCCGCTGAGATAATTGACCACGTACACGTCCTCGTCCGCTACGGCAAGGTGACAAGCGCATTTGCCGAGCGTGCTTTTTATCGCGGAAGGATTTTTCAGATCGGCGTCAAGCGTAAAATATCCGCTGTATACGTCGTCGTCCTGCGGCTGATTGAGCAAAACGTACAACTTTTGTCCCTTTGCTACGGCGTACATAGGCTTGTCGCAGGCAAAAAAGTCGGTTTCCGTCAGTTTTCCGTCCTCGGAAAGCTCACATTCGTATATTCCGCCGCCCTCGTTGCTGAAAGCGCACGACAATAAATAGATTTTCATCTCTGTATTTCCTCTTTTAACGATTAACGGCT
>JBJFAC010000241.1:0-2655 GCA_051887715.1 Candidatus Neoclostridium sp. | reverse complement strand
GGGAAGCGTTTTATCCGTATCCCACACCCGAATAAGATTTTTGCCGTTTAAGACGTCGTCCAGATATTCGTCGAATTTGTAAAGATTATGCGTACCGAAAATAAGATTTATAAAAGGACAACGCTTTTTAAGTCGTTCCGCCTCTCCCTTTTTTTGAGCCATACAACCGCAGACGCAGACTTTGAGGCCCGGATTTTTTTCTTTCAGTTTTTTTACGATGCCAAGATTGCCGAGTATTTTAGTTTCGGCGGTTTCGCGCACGCAACAAGTATTGAAAACGATAACGTCGGCTTGCTCTTGTTCGGAAGCGGGAGTAAAGCCCTTTTCTTCCAGTATTCCGGCAAGCTTTTCCGACTCGTGGACGTTCATTTGACAACCGTACGTGTTTATGTAATATTTCATAGCGCTCCTATCGATGTGCATAATTATCCTATTGTAAATATTATAATGCATTTTGACGAAAATGTACAGTAAAAAACGCGGTCGGTAATAAAAATAATTGTCGGGCGCATACTTAACTTATGCCAAAATTAAAGAGAAAGAGGTTTCCCGTCCTTCCGATTTCAGTGATCGCGTTGATTTTAATCTCGGCGGCGTTTATACTGATAGAGCCTGCCGTGCCCGTCCCCGGCTTCAGTTCGTTCGACGAGAGCAGATTTTACCCAGCAAAAAGCGTAGTAACCGTGGTCGGAGCCGATAACGCGGATCTGAAAACCGAGTATAACGGTTTCGGAGAAAACGTCTCGTTGCGTACTCTGCCTGGTTACGTGCCGAACGCCTTCGTTGCGATCGAGGACAAGCGCTTTTATTCTCACAAGGGCGTCGATTGGCTGAGAATGCTGGGAGCGGCAAAAAACGATCTTATAAAGCGGCGTTTTTGCGAAGGCGCAAGCACTATTACTCAACAGCTGGTCAAAAACACGCATCTCAACGGCGATAAAACGATAAAGAGAAAAATCGAAGAAATACGTATTGCCCGAGCGGTTGAAAGAATTTACGATAAAAAAGATATTCTGGAAGCATATCTTAACGTAGTATATTTCGGCGGAGGATATTATGGAATAAACGACGCAGCAGTCGGATACTTCGGTAAAAAAGCGGAAAAACTTTCGCTGTCCGAAAGCGCGATGCTGGCGGCGATTATCAATAATCCGTCAAAATACAATCCCGTCACGCATTACGACAACGCGCTCCGCCGCTCGAAAACCGTTCTCGAAAGAATGAAAGAGCAAGGACTTATCGATAAAAAAGAATACCTTTCGGCAATTAACGACGCTCCGAAGACAGTAAGCGGAAACGTCTACGCGGGCTTTTTCGTTTCGAGCGCAAAAGCAGAAGCTAAAAAACTGCTTTCGTCCCGAAACGTTAAAGCAAAAAAATATACGGTAATAACCTACTGCAATGCGGAATTAAACGAAAAATGCGCTGAAATTGCCGACAAATACTCCGTTAAGGACGCGTTTACCGAAATAATCGTGTGCGACAACCGTTCGGGCGCGTGCATTGCAAAAGTCGGCAGCATTCCTTTCGTCAGAAGAATGCCCGGTTCGACCATTAAGCCCTTTATCAGCTACGCTCCGGCGTACGAAAAAAAGCTCGTCTACCCCGTTTCGCCCATTCTTGACGAAAAGGTCGATTTCGGAGGCTATTGCCCGGAAAACGCGGATAAAAAATATCACGGAGCGGTCAGCGTGAACAGTTCGCTGGTTTATTCTTATAACGTTCCGGCCGTCAAGCTGCTTAAAAACAGCGGAGTTTCCTACGCTAAAAGCGTTGCCGGCAGGTTTGGGCTGGAATTTGACGAAAGCGATAACTCGTTGGCGCTTGCTTTGGGGGCGATGAAAAAAGGCGTTACTCTCGGCAGTCTTGCCGAAAGCTATATGACGCTTGCTCGCGGCGGAGTTCGCATAAAACCGTATTCGGTGGGAGCGATATACGGAGAAAACGGCGAATTGTTATACAAACACGGCTCCGTTTGCGATAGAGCCGTGGGTTCGGATACTGCGTTTCTTATTACCGACGCGCTGAAACGATGCGCATTAGAAGGTACGGCTAAGCGCGTTAAAAACAGTACTAGCGGCGACGTTGCGGCAAAAACGGGCACGGTCGGCTCCAAAAAAGGCAACACGGATGCTTATTGCATCGCCTACACGCCAGGGTATACGGTAGCCGTGCGTATTTCGGCTTCGGGCGAAAAACTGCTCCCGAACGAAATTTGCGGTTCTACCGTGCCTTCTTCCGTCGCCGCCGAAATACTTTCGTATCTGAACGACCGCAGTAGGTTTTCCGTTCCTGACAGCGTTGTTGAAATGGAAATATCGCGTACGGTGCTGGAAAACGACGGAAAGGTAATTCCTGTTTGCGGCGGTGAAAAGCGAAAAAACGTCATGACGGCGTGGTTCAGTAAAAACAATCTGCCGTTCGTTTTTGAAGCCTGGTACGAGGGAAAGTTAGACAATTTCGATGATTTCGAGATTTGCGATGCTCTCGTCGATCAAAGCGTCGACGTCGCCTAATTTTTTAAGCTCGCGCTCGACGTTTTTGAGTTTGGGACGGGTAATGGGAGCGTCGGGCAAAAAGACCGTGCAACAGTCCTCGTAAGGCTCGATAGACGTTTCGTACGTGCCGATATTTTTTGAAATTTCGATGATTTCT
>JBJFAC010000240.1:0-2668 GCA_051887715.1 Candidatus Neoclostridium sp. | reverse complement strand
TGGCTCAGCTTAAAGAAAGCGGATCCAATCCTTATGAAAAAACCAAGTGGGAGCGCACTACGGATTCCGACGAAATAAAGGAAAATTTCGCCTCGTTCGACGGTAAAGAGGTTTCCGTCGCCGGCAGAATAATTTCGCGCAGAATTATGGGCAAGGCAAGCTTTGCGCACATTCTCGACGAAAAGGGCGAAATGCAGATTTACGTCAAGATAGACAACGTGGGAGCGGAAAGCTACGAGGCGTGGAAGAAAACCACCGACATCGGCGACATCGTGGGTGTGGAAGGCACGGTATTTATGACGCACAAGGGCGAGATCTCCGTTTCGGTGACCAAACTCGTGCTTCTCAGCAAGGCGCTTTTGCCCCTGCCCGAAAAGTGGCACGGACTTAAGGACAACGATCTGCGTTACCGTCAGCGCTACGTCGATCTCATTGCAAATCCGCAGGTTAAGAAATGTTTTGAAACGCGCAGTAAAATAATTTCCGCAATACGCGCCCTGCTCGACTCCAAGGGCTTTATCGAGGTGGAAACGCCGATGCTCAACACGATACCGGGCGGTGCAAGCGCTCGTCCGTTCGTGACGCATCACAACACGCTGGACATCGATATGTATATGCGTATCGCGCCCGAGCTGTACTTAAAGCGCCTTATCGTAGGCGGCTTTTCCAAGGTTTACGAGCTGGGTAAAATGTTCCGCAACGAGGGTATGGACATCAAGCACAATCCCGAATTCACGATGATGGAGCTTTATCAGGCGTACGCCGACTATCACGATATGATGGACATCACCGAGGAGATCTATCAGGCGGCGATAAAAGCGGCAGGCGTGGGCGATAAAATCGAATACGAAGGAGTGGTGATCGATCTCACTTCTCCGTGGGAAAGACTGACTATGCTCGGCGCCATTAAAAAGTACGTCGGCGTGGACTACGATAAGATGAGCGTCGAGGAAGCGTACGCGGCGGCAAAAGGCGCCGGCGTGGAGATCGACGAGTCCAAGAAAACCTGGGGCAATATCGTGTACGAAACCTTCGATCAGTTGGTCGAAAGCAAGCTCATTCAACCGGTGTTTATAACCGACTACCCCGTGGAGGTCAGCCCGCTCGCCAAGAGAAGCGTGGAGGATCCCCGTATGACGTACCGTTTCGAGTTCTTCATATACGCCCGCGAAATGGGCAACGCGTACAGCGAATTGAACGATCCCATCGATCAGAAGGAACGCTTCGAGCGCCAGGTCAAACTGCGTGCGTCGGGCGACGACGAGGCGCAGATGATGGACGACGACTTCGTCACCGCTCTCGAATACGGAATGCCGCCGACAGGCGGATTGGGAATAGGCATCGACCGTATGATAATGCTGCTCACCGGCAGTTCTTCCATACGCGACGTAATGCTGTTTCCCACGATGAAGCCCAAAAAATAAGGCTTTGTTAAACGGCGAGGCAAAATGGATAATCGGATAACGCACGAAAGAATAAAACAGCATTTACACTACGATTGGTTCAAATACGTGGTGTTTGTGGTGCTGTGCGTTTTCGTGTTCTCGCTTGCCTACACCTGGTCGGGCAATTACAGAGCGTTCGAGGAGCTGGACGTCTTCGTCACCTGCTATTCGTATATGGACGACGATTTCAAGGAAGACGCGCTGAAATATCTCAACGAAAACTGCAGCAACAACGTCGTGAAGGTCATCGGCGTGTCGCATATCAGCGCTATATCCGGTTCGTGGGGCGAATCGCTCAACGCTATGGCTATGAACGACCGGACCTCGTTTCTGATTCTGCCCGAAAGTCAGATGGAGAATTACGCCTCCACGTTTTTGTGTATGTATTCGGTTTCGGCAGGCTCGCATAAGGTCAATACGGAAATATGGAACGCGATAATGCCCGACGAGCTGAAGGAGAACTACGCCGTTCCGGACAATATCAACGATTACGTGGAAAGAATGGCTGCCGCATCCGACGACGCTCAATTACAGGAAATAAAGAAAGAGGCGAACGCGGAAAACGAAAATCTGTACTTCGATAAAGGGAACAGAGGCATCGGCGTTTACGGGATAAGGGTGGACAACCTCTACGACGTAACGCGGATACGTTTCAAAAGCGATCGTCCCGACCTATATCCCGACGAGAAATATTATCTCGTTATGCATTACAACAATCACAACAGCGGCTCGTACGGCTACACGGAAAAAATAACGGAGCATTACGAGAGTTTTGCGCTAGTCAAATTCTTTCTGACGCGTTACGGAGTACCTCAGTGAGCATATTTTCACAGCTTGAAAAGACGGGCAGAGCGGTAAGCTTTCACACGCCCGGGCATAAGGGCGAGCTGAACGCTCTCGACGGTACGGAGAGAGTAAGGCTGACGCTTTATGACGATGATAAAACTTACTTCTGCGGATATGTGTACGTTAAATATATGGAAAATGTTCATATGCTTACAACGCTTATACCGACGTCTGAGGGGTGGCAGATGCGCTGCACGCTTACAAATCTTTCGGATACCGAAGCTGTTTCGGGAAGAATGACTCTGCTTACACCGTTTGAGTGGAAGGAAAGCGTTCCCGACACTTATGTTGAGCTTAAACCTTCGGAAACAAGAAATATCGATTTGACTCTTCCGGTAGCTCCGGTTGCCGATGAGCGTACAATAGAAATGGCATTT
>JBJFAC010000239.1:0-2686 GCA_051887715.1 Candidatus Neoclostridium sp. | reverse complement strand
AAGCTGTCCGAGCCGACGCTTTCGGTCGGCTTGTCCGCATCTCCGCTTTCAATGACGCGAATGGACTGCAACAACTGTTCGTAATCCGGCAACTCGTCCAGACTTGCGATCTGAAAACGCTTCAAAAAATTATCCGTAGTTCCGAAAAGCAAGGGCTTGCCCACGCCGTCTTTTCTGCCTACCACCTCAATAAGATCGTGCTTGAGCAACATCTGAACGGTATATTCGCAGTTAACGCCGCGTATTTGTTCTATTTCCAGTCTCGTAACCGGCTGTCTGTACGCCACGATTGCCATCGTTTCCATTGCGGCGTTCGACAGTTCGCGTTCCTTGATCGGGTTCAACACACAGCTTATAACGTCCGAATAATCCGGATTTGACGCAAGCTGAATTTTGTTGTTGTATTTTATCAGCCGTATACCGCATTTGCCGCCGTATTTCTTTCCGAGTCTGTCAATACTGTCGTTTAGCTCCTTGTCTCCGATTTCCAACTGTTGTTTAATGTCGGATAAGGCAAGTCCGCTGCCCGAAACAAACAAAAGCGATTCCAATATTTCGTCTATCATATCTTTACTAATCATTGTCTTTCTTCCTGTATAGCGTTATCTCTGCAAAGGGAGCGTCCTGCTTTGCCGTAAAAAATTGGTCTTTAAGCAGTTCCAGCATAGCCTGAAACGTGGTTATTACTTCGCTTTTATTGTAGTCGCTGTCGAACAGCTCTTCAAACTTGACCTCGTCGTTCATTGCGAAAACTTCTTTAATCTGCTCGATCTTTTCCGCAACTGTAAATCTGTCCTTGCGAATACTGCGCAGTTGATTATCTTTTGCCCTCTGTTCGAACTTGCCGAACAGTTTTTGCAAGGCGCCTACCAGCCCGGAGATGCTCATATCGCTCAAAACAAGCCTCGGCTTGCCGACCTTATCGTCCGGATCGCGATAGTGAAGCCCCACGGTTTCCTGCTCTTTCATTTTAACGCTTGCGTCTTTATAAATGCGGTATTCTTCCAACCTGCGAATAAGCTCTTTTTCCGGACTATCTTCGTCTTCCGGCGGCGGAGCCAGCTTTGGCAGCATCGCCTTGGACTTTATTTCAATAAGACACGCCGCAACCTCGATAAAATCGCTGGCTTTTTCCAGATCGAGCGAGTCAAGGTTTGCTATGCTTTGCAAGTATTGCTCGGTTATTTCGGACAAAAACACGTCTTTTACGTCAATTTTTGCGCGCTTAATCAAGAACCACAATAAATCAAGCGGTCCGTCGAAATTCTCCACCTTGACGACAAACGAGTTTTCGTCGTAAGCGTCCGTGCCTTCAAGCGATTCAATATACTTTTGTATTTCGTCTTTTTGTTTGATTTCTTCCATCGGTCACCTGATAAACAATCCCCAGAAATATCCGAACAGCTTAAGCATCGCGTCGGAAAATTGCCCTATGATCCAGGACAGCGGATCAAAGAATATCGGCAAATCCAAAACGTCGCGAACGACGCCCAACGCAAACAGCAAAATCAAAACGTATCTGCTGTATTTTGCCAAAAACGACATTACCTTGTTTTGAGAAGGGATAAAACAATTAAGTATTCTGTAACCGTCCAATGGATACAGCGGCAACAGGTTGAACGCGGCAAGATTGAGATTTATTACCACCATATATAGCAAAAACGTGTTAAGGTACGGAATCGAATAAAATAACGAGTACAAAGGGTAGCACAAAAACGCCAACGTTAAATTTACCGTAATTCCCGCGATCGAGACGGTAAACATACCGACCTTTCTGTTGCGGAATTTGTACGGATTTACAGGTACGGGCTTTGCATAACCGAACCGCAAAAACACGAGCATCAAGAATCCTATCGGATCGAAATGCGACAAAGGATTCAAAGTAAGCCTTCCCGCATTTTTAGCCGTATCGTCGCCGTTCCACAAGGCAACGAGCCCGTGAGCAACCTCGTGCATTATAATAGAAATTATTATTGCGACCAGCGCAATGAGTAAAGTATAAATATCTGTGTATCCGAACATTGCTTCTCCTACTCGGCTATTATATCATTTCCGCAAAAATTAGTCAAATAAATTAAAGTAAAAGAAACCCCGTTACAGAGTTTCTTTAGCGCATTATACGTTATTAATCAACGTTATTATATTACCATCTCGCAACTATATCCCTGATGACGTCCGTCAGATCGCGTCTTTCAACGTTTTCGCTTGCAAACACGTCCCTTACCGCCACCCTTTCGCCGTCGACATACGCTTCGACGCTGCCCACCTTATCGCCTTTGACAATAGGAGCCGTCGCCTCGTTTTCGACGAATTTAATTTCAACGCTACTCTTCAGGGGCTTTTTTCCGAACACTATTACGGGCTTTTCGACATAGCAACCGACCGCGTCTTTTTTTCCGTTATGCACCGATACCGTTTTTTCGGCTGCATCGGACGGGGAGAACAGCACTTTACTTTCGTAATTGGCAAATCCGTAGTTGAACAGATTGCTTACCTGCGCGTTGCGTTCTTTGGAGGACGGAGCGCCGATAACCACGCACAGCAGTCTCGTATCGTCTCTTTTTGCAGTAGCGCTGAGGCACGAACCTGCTTCGGTCGTAAACCCGGTTTTTCCTCCCTCGCATCCTTTATAAAAACGCGACAGCTTGTTGGTATTCGTAAGCGTGGTGATTCTGCCGTCCGGATG
>JBJFAC010000238.1:0-12300 GCA_051887715.1 Candidatus Neoclostridium sp. | reverse complement strand
GAAGAAAAGATTTTAACGATAGGCGAAGGCGAAGTGTTCCTGATGGGCGACAATCGCAACAATTCGATAGATTCCAGAAAGCGCGGCGCGATAAAGCTGTCCGCTCTCGTAGGGAAAATGTCGTTTGAAATAACCGGCAATGCGTTTTATTCAATAATTTTCGGCTTTTAACAAGCTAATAAAAAAGGAGATAAATTTATGATCAAAATTTCAACCGATTCGACTGCCGATCTCGGCGACCTGTTTCTGCAACGCAACGTAATCAGCTTTCCTCTGATCGTAATGCTCGGCGACGAGTGTCTTAACGACGGAATCGAAGTTACGCCCGAAAAGATTTTCGATTTCGTGGAAAAAACGGGTAAGCTGCCCAAAACGGCGGCAAGAGGGGTGGAAGAATATAAAGAATTTTTTGAAAAATGCACCGCGGACGGTTCGTCGCTCATTCACTTCAATATTTCGCAGTGCATTTCTTCCAGCAACGAGCACGCGGCGCAAGCGGCAAGCGAGATGAAAAACGTGTACGTAATAGACTCCAAGTCGCTTTCTACCGGCACGGGACTGCTTGCTTTATACGCGGCTGATCTGCGCGACGAGGGCAAGCTTTCGGCAAAAGAAATATACGAAAAGTGCCTTTCAAGAGTGGACGACGTGCAGGCGTCGTTCGTCGTGGACAATATGGAATATCTGTATAAGGGCGGAAGATGCTCGGGACTTACCTCTTTTATCGCGACCGCGCTGAAAATAAAGCCGTCGCTGTTGTTGCGCGAGGGAAAAATCACCGTCGGACCGAAATATATGGGCAACCTCAGTAAGTCCATCGCCAAATACTGCGAAAACATAATCGACGCTCATCCCAACGTGGACAAAACGAGAGTGTTCGTAACGCACACGGCGATAGACGAAAAAATAGTCGAAACGGTCAAATCCATCGTTCGCGAAAAAATAAATCCCGCCGAGATTTACGAAACGGTGGCAGGCAGCGTCATTACCAGCCATTGCGGAAAAGGAACGCTGGGCGTGCTGTTTTTGGACGAGGCGGAATAACCGGGTTCAGATTAACCAATCGCGTAAAAAGCAAAAGAATCGGCTTGAACGAACTGAAGTAAAGCCGATTCTTTTCAGTTTTGCGCGCGCGGCGGATTTTTATCGAAAAGCGGAAAAGAGGACGAAAAACGCTCCGAAATTATCGAAAAGGACAAAAGCGAGCCATTCCGCTTGACAAATGTGGATAACTTTTTTATAATAGTAGAGTGAAAGGTTCAGGCAAAGTGGAAAGCGCGGTTCTGTCCGTGCTGAATAAGCATTGCCCGCCCGGCGCAACGCTTGCCGTGGGGCTCAGCGGAGGAGAAGACTCGATGTGTCTTATCTCCGTTCTTTTGCGCGTCTGGGACAAAAGCAGGATAAAAGCCGTTCACGTTCAGCACGGAATAAGAGGAAAAAGCGCCCTTGCCGACGCGGAATTTACGGAAAAATTCTGCCATGAAAACGGAATAACGCTCTACCGTTTCGACGCCGACGTACCTTCGCTTGCCAAACGGAGCGGAATAAGCGTCGAAAGCGCGGCAAGACAGTACCGAAAAGAGATTTTCGAGCGCATTTTAAGCGAGAAAAAAGCCGATTTCATCGTTCTGGCGCATCACATGCTCGATCAGGCGGAAAGCGTTTATATGCACGTTTTCCGCGGCTCCGGAGCAGGCGGCTTGAAGGGCATGAGCGAGTGCGACGGCAAATATCTCCGTCCGCTCATTGCCGTTGACAAAAGCGACGTAAACGAATACGTAAGGCTCAACGAAATAGCCTATTGCACCGACGAAACCAACGGCGACACGGCGTACAATAGGAATTTTATAAGGAATAAGGTAATTCCGCTCGTTTCCGCCCGTTACGACGCCGTTTCCGCGGCGATAAGGCTGGCGGCTCTCGCTAAAGCCGACGACGACTTTATTTATTCGCTCGTCGATAATAATGACTTCGTCACGTGCGAAAATCAATGCTCGTTCTCGGTGGAAGATCTATTAAAGCCCTACGCTCTCGCGTCGAGATACGTGCTCACGGCTATGAAAAAAGCAGGGCTTACCGTCGACGTCGAAAAAAAGCACGTTGACGGAGTAATATCGCTTGCCGAAATGCAAAACGGCAAAAAGATCGCGCTTCCGCACGGATACGAGGCGGCAAGAGAATACGACCGAATCGCCGTATACTATAAGCGCTTGCCCGAACGCGACTGCGCTCCGTACGCCGAGGGAATAACGCCCTTTTGCGAAGGCGTCGTCTACGTTCTTCCTGCCGAAAAAAAGTTCGCCGCGGGCGTGACGGTGTTCGACGGCGACAAAATTCCGCCTTCCGCAGTGATAAGATTCCGTCGCGACGGCGACGTGTTCAAGCCGTTCGGCGGAGGCACGAAAAAACTGAAGGAATACCTCATCGATCGGAAAATTCCGTCAAGAACGCGCGACAGGCTGGCGCTCATCGCCGTGGACAACAGAGTGCTGGTCGTTGCAGGCGTGCAGATATCCGACGACGTAAAAATCACGAACGATACGAAAAATATAATGAAATTTATTTACGAGGAGTGAGAAATATGCAACTGAAGACAAACGTGCTTTATTCGCGCGAAGCGCTTGAGAAAAGAATAGCCGAACTCGGAGCGGAGATAAAGCGTTCCTATCCCGAGGACGACAAACAGATAATATGTCTTTGCGTACTGCGCGGAGCGGTGATGTTTTACGCCGATCTTATGAAAGCGATAGACGACGAAAGAGTGGTGTTTGATTTTATAACACTGTCCAGCTACGACTACACGACGACTACGGGCAAGGTAAAGCTCGTGCAGGATCTGCGTTGCGACGTCAAGGACGCGCACGTTCTCATCGTGGAGGACATAATCGATTCGGGCTACACGTTGCAGTATCTCAAGAAATATTTCGTCGGCAAAGAGGCGGCGGACGTCAAGGTGGCAACCCTTCTGGACAAGCCTATGGCGAGAAAAGTGGACATAACGCCCGACTTTACGGCGTTCACGCTCTCCCGTCCGGCGTTTATAATAGGCTACGGCTTGGACCTCGACCAAAAATACCGCAATATCGACTGTATTCTGGAAGTAGTGGAGTAAATGAGTCGCGAGCAACTGATTTTAAGCGGCGAACGGCTGGACGATCTGCAGGTAAACGGACTGAAAATCATTCAGAATCCCAACGCGTTCCGTTTCGGGTGCGACGCCGTCGAGCTTGCCGATTTCGTAACGGGCGGAGCGAAGGACTACGCCTGCGACTTGGGCAGCGGAAGCGGAATAATCGCCGTTTTGCTTGCCGGTAAAAAGGGCATAAAAACGACGGCTGTCGAAATTCAGGAACAAATGGCGGACATGTCCCGTCGCAGCGTGCTGTACAACGGTCTGGAGGATAAAATAGAAGTGGTAAACGTTGCCATGCAGAACTTCCTCACGCCGGAGCGAACGGGCAGATATTCGATAGTCGTATGCAATCCGCCGTACAGGAAAGCCGGCAGCGGCGAAATGCAGAAAACCGACGCCGTCTCGCTTGCCAGGCACGAAATAGCCGTTACGTTCTGCGAGGTCGCGTTCGTCGCGTCCGGACTGTTAAAGCAGGGCGGAGCGTTTTACACGGTCAATCAGACCGAAAGGCTGGCGGAAGTAATGCGGCTTTGCCAGCAAAACCGTCTCGAGCCCAAGATATTACAGGTGCTCACGCCGTCAAACAACAAAAAGCCTCATCTTTTCCTGCTGAAATGCGTTAAAGACGGCAAATCGGGCTTATCGGTGCTGCCCGAAAGAGTAGTGCGCACCGAAGTTTAACGGGAGGTAAACCTATGCTGTACGTGGTGGCAACGCCCATCGGAAACGCGGACGAAATAACTTTTCGCGCGGTGGAAACGCTGAAAGCGGCAGACGTGATACTGTGCGAAGACACCCGCCACAGCCGTCCGCTGCTGGCACGGTACGGCGTGGAAAAGCCGCTGATAAGCTATCAGAAATTCAACGAGCGTTCGCGTTGCGGAGAGATAATTGACCGCCTGAAAAAAGGTGAATCGGTTGCCGTAATATCCGACGCGGGTATGCCCACGGTATCCGATCCCGGGCACGTCCTCCTCGACGAGGTGATAGCAAGCGGACTGGAATACACGGTGATAAGCGGACCGTGCGCGGCGATAAACGCGCTCGTGCTCAGCGGCTTATCCACCGAAAAGTTTCTGTTTATCGGGTTTTTGCCCGAAAAGAAAGCGGATAAAGACGCCGTAATTGCAAGGTATCGCGACGTAGACGCAACGCTTATATTCTATTTGCCGCTGTCCGACGTCGATCGGATAATAGAATATCTGTCCGTCGCTCTCGGCGACCGCAAATGCGCTCTTATTCGCGAGATGACCAAGAAATTCGAGCAGGTCGTCCGCGGCACGCTGTGCTCGTTGCCTGAGTTTACGCATAAAGGCGAGTTCGTGCTGGTGGTAGAGGGCGAAAAAGAACAAAACAAAGAGTTGAACGCTCTTTCGATCGCCGAACACGTTGATTTTTACGTCAGAAGCGGCGTAGATAAAAAAGAAGCGATAAAGAAAGTCGCGCGCGATCGCGGCGTGGCAAAATCGGAAATATACGCCGAAACAATCGGCAAAAAGTGAGGTCAGTATGGAATCGGTTAAAAAATTATGGAGAGAAGCGTTATCCGTTCTCGAAACCGAAGCGAGAGCGGTTGATTTTGACGTGTGGATCCGTCCGCTGGACGCTATCGACATCGAGGACGAAAAGCTCATTCTCGTCGCCCCGACCGTAAAAAACGTCACGGCGGTGAACAATCTGCTCCGTCCGCTGATATGCGAGGTATTGCACCGCATAAATCCGCTCGTATCCGACATCGAGCTTCGCCTTCCGAACGCCTCCACGGACGAACTTTTGGCGATCGCCGAATCCGCAGGCGAGCCCGAACCGCAAAAGAAGCTGCAGCACGGCTTTGACAGCTGTCCGATAAATCCCAGATACACGTTTGACAATTTCGTCGTGGGCAAGTGCAATCAGCTGGTAGTGGCTGCCGCAAAAGCGGTGGTTATGTCGCCCGGAACGCTTTATAATCCGCTGTTCATTTACGGCGGCGTCGGTCTTGGCAAAACCCACATTATGCACGCGATCGGCAATGCGATCCGCAAAAACGATTCCGCGCTCAAGGTGGTGTACATATCAAGCGAAAAATTCGTAAACGAGTTTATCGACGCAATAAGAGTAAGCGGCGGAGCGGCGGAATTCCGCGAAAAATACCGCAGCGCCGACGTGCTTATGATAGACGATATACAGTTTATCTCCAAGAAAGTGGGAACGCAGGAAGAACTGTTCCACACCTTCAACGATTTGTGTCAGTCCAACAAACAGCTTATTTTCGCCTCCGACCGCGCTCCCAAAGAAATACCGGACATAGAGGACAGACTGCGCTCCCGTTTCGAGTGGGGACTTATCGCGGATATTCAGCCGCCGGATCTGGAAACGCGAATCGCAATACTGCAAAAGAAAGCGCAGGCGGAAAAGCAAAACGTGCCGATAGACGTGCTCAACTTTATGGCGGCGCGCATCGAAAGCAATATCCGCGAAATGGAAAGTATGCTCAACAAGGTCATTCTGCTTGCAAAGCTGTACGACAAGCCCATAACGCTGGAGCTTACGCAGGAAACCTTCAAGGATTACAATCAGCCCAGCGAGGAAGTCGTGGGCGCGGACGATATAATCGACAACACCTGCAAATATTTCGGAGTCAGCAGAGAGGACCTTTTGGGCAAAAAGCGCGATAAAAAAATTGTCGAGCCCCGCCAGATCTGCATTTATCTTATATCCGAAATGTTACCGCTTCCGCTCACTTCGATAGGCGGAATAATGGGCGGCAGGGATCACACAACCATAATGCACGCAAAGAACAAGATAGCCACCGCCGTAGGAAAGGAGGAGCGCTTCCGCGTCGCCGTCCACGACATTCACGATATGGTCTACAAAAAATAAATGATCGAAGAGTAAGCCGTAAGGAGCGTCCTTGCGGCTTATTTTTTGCGCTTTGCAATATCCTCCACGGCTTGGGAAAACGCGGCGACTTCCCCGTCGGTATTGCAAAAGGCAAGCGAGGCGCGCACGATACCCCTTTGCTCCGTGCCCAGCGCTCTGTGAATAAGCGGAGCGCAGTGGAGACCGCTTCGGACGCAGATGCGGTATTTTTCGGACAGAATATCGGCTGTTTCTTCCGAAGTCATACCGGAAATATTAAAGGAAACTATTCCGGACGGCGAATTTTCGGGCGAATACAGCCTTACGCCCCCGATCCGTTTGAGATTGTCGGTAAGGGTGCGCGTCAAAGCCGAAAGCGCGTTTTTCCTCGTCGCAAAATCGCGTTTAGCAAGCCCTGCCGCGCGCGCCATAGCGACTATGCCGGGCAGGTTCCGCGTTCCGGCCTCCAGTCCTTCGGGGAATACGGGCGATTGAACGAGGTTTATCGAATCCACGCCCGTTCCTCCGAACACGATAGGCGTGAGCGTTGCTCTCTCGCCAAGGATCAGAGCGCCCGCTCCCGGCAAAGAGTGCAAGCCCTTGTGCGCCGGCACCGCAAGCATATCGATATTGCATTTTTTAACGTCGACGTGCTCGTGTCCCGCGCTCTGAGCGGCGTCCACCAGAAATAAAACGCCGTACTTTCGGCATACCGCGCCTATTTCCGCAACGGGGTTGACCGCGCCCGTGACGTTTGAAACGTGAACTACGGCAACGAGAGCCGTGGACGGGCGAAGGGCTTTCATCACGTCCAAAGCCGTAACGCACCCGTTTTCGTTGGGATTTACGACCGAAAGCGAAATAATACCGCGGCGCTTCAGCTCGAAAAGCGGACGGAGCACGGCGTTGTGTTCGAGCGCGGTGGTCACGACGTGCTTACCGTAGAGATTACTGCCGAAAACGGCAAGGTTGACGGACTCCGTACAGCCGCTTGTAAAAATCACGCGTGAAAAATCGTCGCAGCCGAAAAAATCGCCGACGGTTTTTCTCGCGTGAAACATAGCGCTCGCGCCCTTTATCGCCATAAAATGCGCCGATCTTCCCGGGTTTACGGAAAGGTATTTAACGGTGTTTACCGCGGCTTGTATCACCTCCGGCGGTTTAAAAAAAGTAGTAGCGGCGTTATCGAAATATATCAATAAGGCACACCTCCCGAATAACAGCAGTATTATATAGTATGTATACGCTGTGACCGCTGACAAAATAACGAAGCACGGAGGAAAAATATGGAAGTGTATTACGTATTCGCCTTTTCCGAACGCACGGAAAGTATGAAATTCTTTGAAAAACTGCGAAAAGCGGGAGTGTATTCGACTATTATCAACACGCCGAGAGCGACGTCGCTGGGGTGCGGACTGTCCGTTCGCGTTTCTCCGAGAAATTTTCGATCGGCGGTAAGCGCGTTTCGCTCCGACGGATACCGCTCGTTTCTGGGCGCTTACGAAATAACGAGAGCAAATAGAGGCAGCGTCGCAAGGCGCGTTATGTCCTGAAAGTCCGTCTTTACACTCGGCTTAAAGCAAATGAACGAAAACGCTTTACCTTTTGCCGTAAATATGTTAAAATATATGCGGAGAGGTGTTTATGTCGGAAATCGAACGACTTTTGGACGCTCTGGACGAGTGTTATCCTTCGGCGCATTGCGAGCTCAATTACGGCACGGTATGGCAACTGCTGGTAGCCGTAATTTTGTCTGCTCAATGCACGGACAAGCGTGTAAATCAAATAACGCCAAAGCTGTTTGAGGAGGCTGCCTCGCCGCAGGATTTTATCGCAATGCCGACGGAAAGGCTGGAAGAATTGATTTTCAGTTGCGGATTTTACCACAATAAAGCGAAAAACATCAAGCTTGCGGCGGAGGACGTCGTAAATCGGTTCGGCGGAGTCGTACCGGGCTCGATTGACGAGCTCGTCACCATTCACGGCGTGGGCAGAAAGACGGCTAACGTCGTGTTTGCGGTGGGATTCAACGGGCAGGCAATGCCGGTAGACACTCACGTGTTCAGGCTGGCTCACCGGCTGGGGCTCAGCGACGGTAAAACGCCCGAAGCGGTGGAAAAGGATCTGCGCGCCGTAATTCCCGAAAAATACTACACGAGAGCGCATCACCTGTTGATTTTTCACGGCAGATATACCTGCTCGTCGCGCTCGCCGAAGTGCGAAGAGTGCCGCGTAAAGCAATACTGCGTGCACCCCGATTATCATTCGGGCTCGTAATAAAAGCGGCAAAAAAAGGACAAACTACGCTGATAGAAAGCGGCAAAAAAGGACAGATATGTACAGGATAATAAGCAAAAAAACTCTTGCTCCCAAGATCAACGAATACGTGATAGAGGCGAAAAGCGTAGCCTTGCACGCACACCCCGGGCAGTTTATTATACTGCGCGTGGACGAGGAGGGCGAGCGTATTCCCTTCACGATATGCGACTTCGACAAAAATAAGGGTACCGTCACCGTGCTCGTGCAGGAAGTGGGCTATTCAACTGCAAAGCTCGCCGCCGTTCCCGAGGGCGGATATATAAGCGACTTCGTCGGACCTTTGGGACAGCCCACGGATCTGACGCAGTATCGGCGTATCGCGCTGGTCGGCGGCGGAATAGGAAGCGCAGTGATATTTCCGCAGGCAAAAAAACTGCACGCGGAAAACAAGCGCGTAGACGTAGTTCTGGGCGCACGCACGGGCGAGCTCGTTATGTACGAGCAGGAATTTCGCCAAAACTGCGATAATCTGCTCGTTGCCACCAACGACGGAAGCAAGGGAATAAAAGGTCTGGTCACCGACGCGCTCGAATCGGGCTTAAAACAAGGCAAATACGACTGCGTTATGGCGGTAGGTCCGCTTCTGATGATGAAAGCGGTGTGCGAGCAGACAAAAAAATACGGCGTTAAAACCGTGGTCAGTATGAATCCGTTGATGGTAGACGGCACGGGAATGTGCGGTTGTTGTCGCGTATCCGTGGGCGGAACGGTTAAGTACGCCTGCGTGGACGGTCCGGAATTCGACGGACACGAGGTAGATTGGGACAACGCCGTGTTGCGGCTTAAAGCGTACGGTAAGCAGGAAAAAGCGCATTATTGCCGTATGACGGGAGAGATAAGAAGATGACGGATCAAAGACAAACCCTTCCCGAACGCGATCCGAATATCAGAAAACACGATTTTTCGGAAGTAACGACGGGATTTGACGAAAAAACTGTCGTTTTGGAGGCAAGCCGTTGCCTGGGCTGCAAAAACGCGCCCTGCACTAAGGGCTGCCCCGTGTCCGTACGTATACCCGAAATGATGGCGGCGGTCAAAAACGGCGACTTTGCTCTTGCGGCAAGCATAGTAAAGAGCACCAACTTTTTGCCGTCCGTGTGCGGCAGAGTATGTCCGCAGGAAACGCAATGCGAAAGCAAATGCGTGCGCGGAATAAAGCACAATCAGATAGCCATCGGCGCGGTGGAAAGATTCGTGGGCGATTACGCGCTCGAAAACGAAAAACAAGAACGTATAAAAACGAAAACGGGCAAAAAAGCGGCAGTAGTGGGCAGCGGTCCTTCGGGCTTGACCTGCGCCGCCGAACTGCTCAAAGCCGGCATCGACGTCGATATTTACGAGTCGTTGCACAAGGCGGGCGGCGTGCTGGAATACGGCATACCCGAATTCCGTCTGCCGAAAGCGCTCGTAAAGAAAGAGATCGACTGCGTTACGGCGCTGGGAGCAAAGCTGATTTTAAACAGCGTCGTAGGCAAAACCGTCACGATAGACGAACTGAAGCGACAATACGACGCCGTGTATATCGGCAGCGGAGCCGGGCTTCCTATGTTTATGAACGTTCCCGGCGAAAATCTTAACGGCGTTATGTCCGCCAACGAGTATTTAACGCGCATAAACCTGATGGGCGCGTATAAAAGCGACTGCGTAACTCCCGTGCAAAGAGGCAGAAACGTGATAGTTGTGGGCGCAGGCAACGTCGCTATGGACGCGGCGAGGAGCGCGGTACGAATGGGCGCTGAAAGCGTGACCGTCGTATACCGCCGCGGCAGGGAAGAAATGCCGGCAAGAAAAGAAGAGGTTCGCCACGCCGAAGAGGAGGGCGTAGAATTTGCATTTCTCACCAATCCAGTTGAGTTTATCGGGGACGAGCAGGGCAATCTCACGAAAGTCGTATGCGTCAAAATGAGGCTGGGTGAGCCGGACGCAAGCGGCAGACGTCGCCCCGAGCCCATTGAAAACAGCGAATACGAAATAGTTGCCGATATGGCGATAATCGCGCTCGGCACTTCGCCCAATCCGCTTATCGCACGCTCCTGCGAAGGACTGAAAACGGGCAGGCGCGGCACTCTCGAAACGGACGAAAATCTTATGACGAGCATTGAAAACGTTTACGCCGGCGGCGACGCGGTCACGGGCGCGGCAACGGTAATTCTCGCTATGGGAGCGGGCAAAAAGGCGGCAAGCGCCATAATATCCAAATTGATCGGAGAGGACAAATGTTTATAGATCACGCAAAAATTTTCATAAAGGCGGGCGACGGCGGCAACGGTTGCACGTCGTTTTACACCGAAAAATATATCGCCAACGGAGGGCCGGACGGCGGCGACGGCGGAAAAGGCGGCGACGTAGTGTTCGTCGTCGATCCCAATATGAGCTCGCTTGCCGACTTCCGTTTCGCAAAGCTGTACAAAGCGGAGGACGGAGGCAACGGCTCGGGCAAGTTCTGCCACGGCAAATGCGCGCCCGACCTGATAATCAAGGTGCCGAGAGGCACGGTCATTCGCGACGAAGAGACGGGCGGTATAATCGCGGATATGTTCGACGAGAACGCAAGAGTGGTTGCGCTGAAGGGCGGAATAGGCGGCAAGGGTAACGCGAGATTCAAGTCGTCGCGCCGTCAGGCGCCCGGCTTTTCGCAAAGCGGCAAGAAAACCGAAAAAAAGAGCGTTCTTCTGGAACTTAAAACCATTGCGGACGTGGGACTCGTGGGCTATCCAAACGTCGGAAAGAGCACGTTGCTATCGGTAATTTCGTCCGCCCGTCCCAAAATAGCCAACTATCATTTTACAACGCTTTCGCCCAATCTCGGAGTAGTCGCTTATTACGACCACAACTTCGTGGTTGCCGACATTCCCGGACTTATCGACGGAGCAAGCGACGGAGCGGGGCTCGGACATGACTTTTTGCGCCACATAGAGCGCACGCGGCTTATCGTTCACGTCGTGGACATCAGCGGAAGCGAAGGAAGATCTCCCGCCGAGGACTATTTCAAGATAAATTCGGAGCTGAAAAACTATTCGGAAAAGCTGGGCGAGTTGCCGCAAATAGTGGCGCTCAGTAAAGCCGATATGGCGTCGGAGGAGCAGATTGCCGACTTCGAGCGCAAGACGGGCGTTAAGGGCATACCCGTTTGCTCGATAATAGGCGAAAACGTGGACGCTCTCATAAAAGCCGTGTACGAAAAATTGTGCACTCTGCCGCCGGTAAGCCCGATGGAGTACGAGCCGTTCGAGTACGAGGATAAGTCCACAAGCGACTTTTACGTTATGCGCGACGACGACGGAGCGTTCGAGATTTGCGGCGGACTTATGGAGGAGCTTGCAAGAAACGTCGTTATCGACAATTACGACAGCTTCAAATATTTCCAAAAACAGCTTAAAGACCGCGGCGTAATAAAGGCTTTGCGCAAGGCGGGGGCAAAGGACGGCGATCTTATCCGCATTATGGATATAGAATTCGACTACGTTGAGTAGCGCCGAAAACAAAACGGCGGCGTTGTTCGGCGGTAGCTTCAATCCGCCCACTCTTGCGCATATTAGCGTGATAGAAGGGCTTTCCCGCCGATTCGGCAAAGTGATCGTAATGCCTGCAAAAATTTCGCCCTTCAAGCCCGACGCGGTACGGCTGCCCGACGAGGACAGGCTCGCACTTCTGAAAGCGTGTTGCGGCAAGTACGAAAACGTCGAAGTGTCCGATCTCGAGCTTTCCCGCGAAGGAGTCAGTTACACCTATCTGACCGTGCGCGAACTGAAAAAGAAGTACGAAAGCTTGTATCTGGTGATGGGTACGGACAATATCGACGGACTGCACGGATGGAAAAATGCGGACGAATTATTTTCGTCGTGCACGGTGTATTTTGTGCCGCGCCCCGGTTTTCCGATCACGGAAAAAGCCGAAAAGCAGTTAAAAAGCCTTGATTGCCGCTACGAAACGGCGGATTTTACGGGAGCGGACGGCTCGTCCACGCTCGTGCCCGTCGCGAACGCCTTCAACAAACTGTCCGAGGT
>JBJFAC010000237.1:0-2720 GCA_051887715.1 Candidatus Neoclostridium sp. | reverse complement strand
TAAATACCAACCGCGCAGAATATGCGTTTTAGAGGTGGGAGCGGGCAGCTCGTATTCGATATTGTAGTTTCTGGTTTCGTGAACCGAGATCGCGCTGTCGAGAGCCACGTCGCCCAGATTGTAGGAGATGTTTGCCATCGGCTTGGTGATCGTGTAGGTCGCGTTCTGCTTGTTGACGTTGAGACGATAGTACGATCCGTCCACGTACGCTTCGACGTTATAGCCCTTGCCTCCGCCGAGGACGTACGTTCCCTTAACGCCGTTGAGCGTGACGGTCTTGACGCCGTTCAGCACTACCGAAGCGGTTTGCTCGCCGCTCAGCTTGTACTCGCCTTCATAGCCGTCCAGAAGCTGCAGCGAACCTCCGTCGTTGCAATACTTAGCGATGGTTTTTCCGCTCTCGTCGGCGACGATCACGTACTCTTCCGCATACGCGCGATTTGCCTTTACGGTTGCGCCTTCGCCGTTCTTGAACGAAACGTTGAAGTAAACCTTATCGCCCTTAACGAATGCGGAGTAGGTCTTTCCGTCGTACTTGTATTCGATTGCTCTTGCCGCGCCGTTCAACCAGTAGGAGGTGAGCATAGAATCGGAGGTGAGATACTTGGTCTCGAACGGATTGAGGAAGAATACCTCTTCGTAGCTTGCTTTTTCGTTGGACGTATAGGTTATGACGGCAATTCCCGTCTTCTTGTCGATATAGCCGTAACGCACGTCGACCGAGCCGTTAGTAGCCGCTACGGTAAGCGTGATCGCGCCGTCTTCGGCGTAGGTTGCGCCCTGAGCCACGGTTACTTCGCCTCTGAAGGGATATGCGGTCGAGGTTGCGTATCCGTCGGGATCGACGTTAATTACCGCGCTCGTCCAGCTGTAGATCGTGCCGGGATCGCTTTCGGCTTCTCTGTTTTCAAGCGCCGTAGCAACGTAGGTGTTGTTATAAGCGGGAGCGTCCGTCCACTTAGCGTAGATTACGACGTTTTCCGTTACCACGCTTCCGTCCGTCCACTCGGTGCCGTTCGCGTAATCGGGAGTGGTGTACCAGCCCAGGAACTTGTAGCCCTTTACGACCGGCTTTTCCACTGCCGCGGTTTCGCCCTTAGCGTATTCCTGCGTGTAATTGCCTTCGCCGCCGATCACGACGCTGACCGTGCATTTTTCCTGCCACAGAGCGTATACGGTGACGTCGCCGGTGGGAACGACGGTCTCGCTTGCCTTGTTGACGAACAGCGGATCGGAGTACCAGCCGCGGAACACGAAGCCGTCGATGTTTTCAAGAGCGGGCAATTCTACCGCGATCATCAGATTGACTTGCTTTTCGGCAACCTTTTCCGCGTCGCCCGTACTTACGGTCTTGCCGCCGACGTCAAACGTTAACGTTGCCATCGGCTTGACTATCGTGCATTCGGCGCCGTTGAGCGTAAGGCGCATATATTCGGTGCCTTCGCCGAAGTATACGTCGAAGTCGTAATCCTTGCCTTCCGCTTTCGTGTATTCGCCGGTCTTGTCGCCGTAAACGATGATTCCCGTTCCGTCGAGGACTACCGTCTGCTCTCCGAACGCGTACGAGCCCGCCCAGTCGTCCAGCTTTTTGTTGGTGCTACCGGTGTTGCCCTTCTCGAAGCTGACTGCGGTAGTAGCCAATTTAACGATGACTTCGCCGCTGTCCAGATCGGTGACGACCACGGTCTTGGATTTTTTGATTTCGGAAATTTCCAGCTTGTTTCCTGCCGCGTCGGTGATGGAAACGTTGGAATAGATGTGGTTTTTATAGGTGAATACGTCGGCAAGTCCGTTTCTCGTGTTGATGCGGATGAACTGCGCTTCGTACGCTGCGGTTTCGGGATCCCATACGCCGTACGTTGCTTCCATCTTGCCGGTGGTCTGATATTCGGCGTTACCGAATATGTACAGGTCGTTACCTATCTTGGTATTGTTGTAAAGTCCTGCGATAACTCCGCTCTTTACGTCGAACCAGAAGCAGTACTCTTTGTTATAGTTGTCCTTCCAGGTGATCTTTCCGCTTACGGGATCGTAAGAAAGGATAGTACCCGTTCTAACGCCGCTTATCTTTCCGTCTTCGGTAATGGTAAGCGTCTTGCTGCTGCTGTTGCCGTAGCCGGCGTTCCATATCTCGGTACCGTTGTACGTTCCGACGTACGCGCTGAGCTCTTTCCAGGTGATGTTCAAAGTTTTACCTGCCGCGCCCTTCGCAACGGGAGTGTCGAGCGGAATGTCCGCGCCGTCCAGATTCCAGCCTGCAAACTGATAATATTTAAGCGTTTCCGCGTCGAATCTGTCGTCGGGAGTGGGCAGATATTCGCCTATTCTGACGCCCTCTGCCGCCTTGATTTCGATCTTTTCGCCGTCTGCGTTCGTGTAGAACAGAATTATTTCCGCTCTCCAATCGGCAACGAGAACGACGTTTTCGGTAATTACCGTGCCGTCTGCAAACGCGGCGCCGTCCGCCGTCTTCCAGCCGAGGAATACCTTGCCGTCCGCTTCGGGAACGACGGCGGTAAGCGCGGTGTTTTGGTTGAATGCGTCGTTTTTGTAGCCCTTTGCGGTTTTGGTAAGTCCCTCGAATACGGACGCGTTGTTAACCGTTACTCCGCCGAGGTCGTATTCCACCGTAACTCGGGGCATTTCCGAAGCGACGGTCATATTGCTCTTGTCAAGCGTGTAAATTTCGTATTTGCTTCCGTCCGTTGCGGTCACGCCCA
>JBJFAC010000236.1:0-2757 GCA_051887715.1 Candidatus Neoclostridium sp. | reverse complement strand
TTTAAGCGGCGACGCCGACACTCTGTACACCAAGTATTCGCCCGATCGCGACGTAATGTTCTATGCAAAATGGTCCAAGAAAGTCGTGCTCACCGTCGTTTACGGCAACGGCTTGCCCACGGTTAAGCTCAGCTACGGCGAAGGCGACGTGACCGAGCCCGAAGAGCCCGGCTACGCAAACGGCAAGACGTTTGCAGGCTGGTTCACCGACGAGGCTTGCACGCAGGCGTACGTTCCCGGCGTCATCAACGCGAACACGACCGTCTATTGCAAGTGGATCGAGGCAGTTGCGTACGCAGGAAATTACGTCGGTTGCAATATCTGGGGTACCAGCGGCAACGGCAGCTACTCCTCTTCTACCGTAAAAATAACCGTCGATCCCTCCGGAGCGGTTTCCGGAAAGATCAACGGCGCTATCGTTAAGAACGAGGACGGCTCGTACAAGCTTGCAAGCGGTCTGCCCATGCTGATCGACGCAAAGAACGGCGTTATCGTAACTCCGTACTCCGGCAGCGCTTCGAGTTTGGGTAACGACTGGTACGTATACGTCAAGGGCGTTGAGTCCTATTATTGCAACAAGAGCAACGACCAGTACGTCTGGAATTCGGGCTCGACCAAGCTTACTCTCGTCACGCTGACCTACGCGGACGGTACGAATAAGGATATGGTGATCTTCGTGCACGGCGGCAAGGTTTACGGCAACGTCACCTGGTCCTGCACGGGAGTCAGCCAGATCGGCAAACTGACGACGTCCGCGCTCGCTAACCTCGTGGTTACCGACAGCGACGGAGCGGTCGTTTACGGCGCATAACCGAGTTGTACGAATAAAAACCGATAAAAAAATCTCCGCTTTGAAAAAGGCGGAGATTTTTGCGTTTAGCGTTTTTGATTTATGTGAGATTTTTGCGTTTTAATAGATTTTTGCTTTATTCTGTTTTGGAAAAAGCGCAAAGCGGCTTATTATACGTAGTGAGGTTTAAGCACGAAGTCCATAACGGCAGAATAGTAATCGCGGCACAGCGCGACGGCTTTTTCGCAGGTGACGCCCTCCGAAAAGGCAGTGGCGTGCAGAAAATCGACCGGACTTTGCATAAGCAGAGAGGAAAGCTGTCCGTAATCGAGATCGATGTCGTACAAGCCGCGCAATTTCTGAATGAGATCCTCCGTGCCCTTTGCTATGAACTCCTTGAAAGCGTGCAGAGCATAGCCGTTTTCCTTGAAAACCGCGTAAAAGAATTCGCGCCTGCCGGGAGCAAAGCATTCTTCCGCAAACGCCGTGTAAAGATTGACGCAATACGCCCTCGCGTCGTCTTTCGTGCCGGACTGACGCGTTTTTTCGAGACAGCGTTGCAACGATTTGTTGAAAAAGTCGGCGTAAAGATTGTTCAGAAGAGCGTATTTATCGGGGAAATGCGAATAAAAGGTAACGCGGCTGACGTCCGCCGCCTCGCAGATCTGTTTAACCGTCACCGTCTCGAACGGTTCGCTTGCAAGCAGCGACTGAAGGGCAAAGCGTAAAATCGCGCGTGTTTTGACTATGCGTTTATCTTCCGGCATTGTGTTCTCCAAAAAGGTGTTATAGGTATATTTTAACACAAAAAAAACAAAAAGTCACCTTTTTTTTCGCCGCTCGGTAAAAAATAGCGGATTGCGCGCCGCTTTATCGGAAAAACAGCGATAAAAACAGACAGCCGACGGTGTATCCCGTGAAATTCGCAACGAGAGCGACCGGTATGGCGTAGCGCAGGCGTTTTACGCTGCTTCGGCTGAAATATATGCCGGAAAGGTAGAAAACGGTCTCGCTCGAGCCGTAAATTACCGAGGCGCAACAGCCGATGAACGAGTCCGTGCCGTAAGCGTCGTAAATGCCGCCCAGAATTCCCAGCGCGCCTGCGCCCGAAAGCGGACGGATGAGAATAAGCTCGCACAGCTCGACGGGCAGTCCGAAAAAGCCGAACACGGGCGAAAGAAAGCGCGCCACCGCTTCCGAAACTCCGCTGTCGCGAAAAAGTCGGAGCGCAACCATAACCACCAACAGGTATGGGAGCACGGTTTTGATAAGCTCGGTCGCGCCTGCCGCGCCATTGGCAAAGGCAGAATAGGGTTGCGTTTTTTTGATAAGCGCCGCGACCAGCACCGAAAGAAATATGAGCGGAACGACGTACGAGGTCATGTTTTTTGCCCTCTCGCCCGGTTTTTCCGTCCGCCCGAAAGGCAGTCCTTTGCCGCGCCGTCCTGCCTGCAAGGGCGCTTCGTAGCCTCGTCGTTCTGCATTCGGGAGCGCTTTAAGTCTTTACGCTCGCGCTTAACGCGCCGCGCCGAGCGTTTTTCGACAAAAGAAATCAGTTTTACCAGCGTTATGCCCACGAGAGTGGACAGCACGGTGGCGACGATGCAAGCAGGCAGAAAAGCCGCCGGCGAAGCGGAGCCCTTTGCCGCTCTCAGCCCGATCACGGTGGAAGGGAGCAACTGCATCGACGTGCTTGACAGCACCACCAGCATAATGGCGTCCGTGCCGGCGATTCCGCTTCCGTCGTCCATTTTGCTTGCGGCGGAGATACCCATGGGCGTTGCGGCGTTGCCCAGCCCCAGAAAATTCGCGGCGATATTGCCCGAAACGAACTTTTTCGCCTCCGGAGAGCTGTTCGGGAAAAGAAAATTCACGGGCGCGCGCAAAATCCGTGCGATAACGCCGCCCAGTCCTATTTTATCCACCAGCGCAAAAAGCCCCATCCACAGCGAGTAGGAGGCAAGAAG
>JBJFAC010000235.1:0-12501 GCA_051887715.1 Candidatus Neoclostridium sp. | reverse complement strand
GAAATACTTTTTCAACAATCTTTCCAACCAAGCCGCGATCATAACGAAAGGAAACAAACTTTATTCCTCGTACGCGAGCGGTAATTCGCAGGAAGCGGATATGTTTATGCTGTGCAAAACGCTCACCGTGACCGAGAACGACAAGGCGCTGGAGATCGGCGGCTTCCGTTTCGGCTCGGCAGAGGATACGGGTAACAACGGAGGAAGAATACAAAACGACGGAAAAGCGGCGTTTTTCGCCGGAGAAGTAGTAACGGGCGGCGCCACGACCTTCTCGGTCGATCTGTCCGATTGCTTTACGAGCGGAAATTACTACGTTGAAAGCGCAACCGCCGACTGTGCCGGACTGATCGCGAATATTGCGGACGGCGTAAACGCGACGGTTACCGTTCCTTCCGCTCTTTCCGTGACGGCTAAAAGCGACGGAGTTCAGCAAAACGCCGGCGTATTGGTCGGCAGTAATTACGGAATGCTTACGATTACAAGCAAGCAAGACGAGTCGGGCGTTAAAAGCACCTTTACGGCGACGGGAACGCTGGATTGCTCGGGCTCGGCGGGACTTATCGGCGCAATTCAGGCGCCTGCAGGCTCGTCCTCTTCTCGGGTTACGTTCGACGCGCCGATAGCGGCAGTCGGACTTTCGGTAAAGGGCTTGCGCGCCGCCGCAATAATCGGCACGGGCAAGGACGACGTTATCTTCAACGAGAACGTGACCGTTTCGGGCTGTACGTTTGAAAAAACGCGTAGCGGAACGGAAGGGCGCCTGGGCGGCGTGATAGGCAGCGTGGACTTTGAAAACGTCGGGATAGAGCTCGCGGAAGACAAAACGATCAACGTTTCAGACTGCACTTTCAACGCTTACGACCTTTGCAACGCAGGCGGCTTTGTCGGCTACCTCAAAACCGACGGTTCCGTTACTGAAAACGTTACCGTTTCGGGCGCGACCTTCAATATGAACGGCAGTCAAAGCACGTGCGGCGGCTTCGTCGGATTACTGAGTACGACGGGCGACTATACTCTCACGCTCACCGACGAGCAAACCGGGTCGACGTGCGGCGGCTTATCCCTCGGCGTATTCGGCGGCGTAATAGGAAAGGTCTCCGCCGAGAATAAAAAAGTGACTATTCAGGGCGCTGCGGGCGGCAGTACGATCAAAAATACGGTAGCTAACGGCGTTTCCGCAAAGGCGGGCGGCGTAGTCGGCGAGATTGCCGCAAGCTCTTTCGTTAAAATCAACGACCTGATCGCGGAAAACACGATTGCGAATTACGTAAATAAGCGCTGTGCGTATGCCGGCGACGCGGTCGGAAACGCGGCGGACGGAGCGGTGCTGGACGTGGGCAATTTTACGTTTAACGAAACCAACGGCTCGGTGCTTATCGGATCGACGGGAAAAGGCGCGGTCGTGCGGCTGAGCGGAAACATAACCGATAATTCCGCCGCAGTCTACAACCTCGTGTATCAGCAGAACGCCTCTTTAATATATAAAGATACGGGCTGCGTTTACACCGCGGGCGAGACCGCACGTTACAACGATATAGGAAATTACGGACAGATAGTCGGAAACGACGCGCTTAATATTCTTTCGCTTGCGGACGGAGTGCTTTCCGTTTCCGATCCGCTGACGCTTTCGGGCGACGTCGTTACGATAGCAAGCGCGGCAGATTTTGCCAGGTATGCGATAACCGTTCACACCGAGGGCGCTATTTCGGGCGTGACGGGCTTTAATTCGACCAATTACGCCGAATTACTTTGCAAAAATATTCGCTTTACTGCAAGCGTTTCTTTGGTCAACACGGGTATAGAACAACTTACGCCGTCAAATAAAGTCGCGGAATATTATACGGGCACGGTAGACGGCGGCGGCAACACCGTAACGCTCGCTATCGGGCAGAGCATTTCGGGAGTTAACTACGGAGTTAAGAACGCAGCGTCTTACGCGAATAACGAGCGCAAACGGCTCGGCTTGTTCGCAACGACCGAAAACTCAACCGTAAGAGACTTAAAGCTGGATGGCGATATTAAATTACAGCTGTATAACTTAGAGACGTACGCGGGCGGATTGTGTGCAGTCGCCGCAGGCGGTCTTACCGTAACCGATTGCGAAACGCGCGTTAATATCGAACTCGGAGGCACGCTTGATAAATCGTTCTCACAGTACGTGTGCGCAGGCGGCTTGGCGGGAAAAATCGACGGCGCCGAGACTTTAAGCGTAACGAATTCGGTATTCGGAGCAAGTATCACCGATACGAGCGCCAACGTAAACGCGGCGTATTCTTCAAAGCGCTGTTTCGGCGGTATGTGCGGTTTGGCAAGCTATACCGGAACGGCGAAAGCGGACTTTACCGGAAACTCCGTGCAAGCCGTGATCGTCGGAGCGGACGGATACGACGAGTTGCAGGCAGGCGGTTTTATCGGCGTGTTTACCTCAAGCAATTACGTCGAAGCCGATTTTGATACTGCTACCGCTTCGGGCGCTTCGATAACCGCCGGAGCAAGCACTAAGCAGACGGGAGGCTTACTGGGCTACAATTTCGTTAATTGTTACGTCAATAATTTAAATAAAGAATACGTCGGCACGGTGACGGCAAAAGGAGCGGTTATCGGCGGACTTATGCATACTCTCACCGGAAGAATGAGCGTTTTAGACGGCTTTTCGCTTACCGGAAGCGTGTTTACCGCGGTAACGGGCGGAGAACAATGCGGAATGCTGTTGTCGGACGGAAAGCAGGCGCTGGTTACCGTCGAATGCGCCGCGGACGGCTTTAACGGCGTGACTGCGGACGGCTTCGATCTGTTTGTCGGCGAAAACGTGGTTTCCAAGGGCTCGACGGGCGTTGCCGAATCGGGCGGAATAGTTTCTGTGGAAACGGGCGACGGCGCCGGTAAAATTCCTGCCGAGTCGGCATGGTACGGACTTATCGCCGCCAGACAAAACGACAAAACCAGATATTATTTCAACGTTTCGGGCTTGCAGGGAAAAACTGTTTCCTCCGATACCGTGGCAGACGCGCAGGATCTGTTATACTGGCACCTTTACGACTACGCGCGGGACAACCTTACGGACGGCGTTAGAAACGAATATTTCGGCAACGTTACCTCGGCGTTTAACGGTTTTACGGCGACCGCGGACGTAAATCTCGAGGGATATTGCGTCTATCCGACGCAAAAGGGCGCGGTTACGATAGATTTTGCAAATAAAACGCTCGCTTTCGCCGCTCCCACGGGCGATTACGCCGGGTACGCACAGTTTTACGGCTTGCAGGCGGGACTGCTTTCCGACGTGACCGCAATCGGCGGCAACGCGGCGGTCACGCTTAAAAACGTAAAGCTTTCGGGGCATATCGCTTCTCTCGGCGATTCCAAGGGTTCGGGAGCGCTTATCTGCGGCACGGTATTCGGCAATAAAGAGGGCAACGAGGAGCGCACCGTCGCGCTGACCGTGCAAAACGTCGCGCTGGTCGGGCTTAAAGTGCAAGGCTCCGAGGATTACCGACCGCTTATTATCAACAATATTGCAAGCTACGTCACCGCGGAAATAAGCGCGGTAACGCAAAATTACGCGGCTTCGGAAACGAGCGGAGCGTGCAGTCTTATCGGCAGGGGCGGCATTACGGAGCAAAACGGCTCGCCGTCCACCGGAATACGCGTTAAGCTCGGCAATATAATTCTGGACGGCTCTACGGGCAGTATTTTCACGAAAGCCACGCTGTTTTACGACGTTAAGTACGTAAACGGCGCAGGCTCTTTCGTCTATAACTTCACGTTCGGCGAGGACTGGGGAGCGGGAACGCCGCGCGCGGTAACTTACGGCGCGGAGCTGTATTACGACGAAGAACAGCAAAAGTACTACGACGTGGAAATTTTCGTTAATCCCGATTCCGCTCCCGACAAAAATTCCGTTCTTTACGACTTTAAAAACTATTTGCCGTACGTGTTCGTCGGCTTTGTCAGAGGAAGCGATATCGAAAGCGGCGACACCAACCGTAACCTCAGCGTAAACCGCAAGGGCGCGGACTTTATCGAAGGCTTCGGAACGTACGAAAATCCGTACGTCGTCCGCTCGGTAAAGCAGCTGGTCGACCTCAGCAAATGGCTTTCGGGCACGCAGGACTTTAACGACGAATGGCAGATCAATTTCCCGCGCGGAGACTGGTCGGCAATAAACAAGCTCGATTTAACAGATTATTACCTCGTTCAGCAGACGGAAGGCGCGCTCAAGCGAACGGACGACGACGGCGCGGTACTTTCAAAAGACCTGCTTTTGGAGTATTTGGCAGGCGCGTACTATAAAATAAAGGGCGAAGGGCTTACCCTTACCTCCGATTTCGCAGGAATAGGCTCGGTAACCCGTCCTTTCCACGGCGTGGTGTACGGCTTGGACGAAAGCAATAATAACGTTTCGATAACGCTCGCCTCTCCGAAGAACGCGATAAACAGTCAGGGCTACGGCTTTATCAACGTGGCAAACGGTTGCGCCGTATACGGACTTGATATAATCTACGGCGATATAACCGTTTCCGACGAAGCGCTAAACGCCAATTCGGCGGCTACCTCCGCTCCGCAGGCAACCGCGCTGCAAACCGATACGCCGCATTTCGGCGGAGCGATCGCCTGGATAGTCGGCGGCGACAATTTGCTTGAAAACGTAACCGTTTCGATCGATCGCATAGTAAGTCAAGGAGCGGCGCACGCGGCGTTCGGCTATTACGTCGGACTTATCTCCGGCGGCGGCGTGCTTTTGTCCGACCTGGGCGAGATAAACGGCAACAACGACAACACAGAGACGCATATTTATTTCAACAATTACGTGGGCAGAGTGCTTTCGGGCTACGCGCTTGCCGTGGACGGAAAGACCTATAATAACGGCAAAAACGTTACTATCGGAGGAAAACAGTTTAAGGGCGATTTCCCGATTCCGTCGATAGAAAAAACGGAGTTTTCGCCGCAAGAACCAAAGTATGCTTCCGGCGAATTCGCCATAGGCACCGCTCGTGATCTGATGGCGTTCTCGCTTGCGATCAATTCGGGCGCGCTGTCGGGCTCTACAGGCTACGCGTACGGAATGACCTCGCTTTCACGCGGCGGAGATTACTCGTCCGTCGGCACGACGGGCGCAGACGGCGTTACGAACGGAAAATACGCCGACGACGACAATAAACTGAGCGTGCTCGCCAGTTATTTCGGCTTGAGCGCTCCTACGGACTTAAGCAGCGCTCAAATAAGAGTAATTCTGATCGGATCGGATTACGATATGAGCGGCTACGGCAACGCTTTCCGCAGTTTAAGCGGCGCGTTCGAGAACTCAAACGTATTCAAGATCGCTTATTTCGGCGGCGAAGGCGGAGTAAAGACGGTTTCGGTCGATATGGATATGCCCAAATACGCCGTTCTGAACGCTACTTCCACGCTCAGCGCTTCCGACGTTTGCGATAAAGACGCGGTATTATATTACGGCTTAATAGGCCGCACCGCCTGCGAAATTACCGTCGACAACGTAAAGCTTGGCGGCTCGATCCGCTCGGTGTGCGTCTCCCCTGCGGACAATTCCGTATACGATCTTAACAAGCTGCCGTATAAGAGCGATAAAGGTATGTACGGATATTCCGCGGGCGGCGTAATCGGCTATGCTTCGACGAATACCACCTTTAACAACGTTTCGCTTGAAAACTTAAGCGTGATTTCCGCAGGTTTTGCAGGCGGCTTTATCGGATACAACTATTCGGGCAATATAAGCGTAAACGGCTCCGCCTCCTCCGGCGTGCTCGTCAAAGGACAAAGGAGCACGGGCGGCTTGGTGGGCTATATCCAAAGCGGCAGCGCCGAAATAAACGGTTTTGCGCTGGAAAATTCAACGGTGGAAGCGATCGTGCGCGCAAATCACTATGAAGAAACGATTTCCGTGGGCGGCGTAGCCGGAGCTATATCCGGAAACGTAAAGCTTACGATGAAAAACTGCTCGGTCAAAAAGACCGCGGTAGTATTCTATTCAAACTATAAGAACGCGACCGAAAAAATCAATGCGGGCGGCTTACTCGGATTTGCGGATGCAAAAACGGGCGTAGTCAACGTTATCGCCGAAAACAGCACGGTAGACGGATGCGTAGTTTTCGCGCTTGGTAATTTCAGCGGAAATCTGTTCCCGTACGAAGGCTTCGTCGGAGACGACTCCGTTCTTTCGGACGACTTTAAAAACAATCTCGTTTACAACGGAGATAAACAAAATTCGGCTAAAATCGTCGCCTGGTTTTTGGCTCAGGACGGAAGCAAACAGGACTACTCAATCGGCGCGGCAGGCGGCTTTATCGGCTCGGCAAGAGCGGACGTAGAATTAACAAATTGCACGCTTACGGCGAAAGCCGCGCCTGTTGCGATCGCCGGACTGAACGGCGCCGCAGGACTTATAAGCGAGCAAAGAGGCACCGGAAATATTACCGTTACCGATTGCTCCGTAAAGACCGAAGGGCACGATGCGTTTATTCTGGGCAGCACCCGTGCGGCGGGAATTCTGGCGTACGGCAAAGGCGCCGGAACGTATAGGATCAACAATTTCAACATTACGGGCACGAGCGAAAACCCCGTGCGCCTTATCAGCGTATATTACAGCGGCGCGAACGACGCTTCGGGACTGGTGGGCGAAACGGAATCCGCTCTCGACGTCACGAATTGTCGCGCTTCCAATTGCATACTTGCCGGAGAAAAGGCGGCGGCGATCTACACGTACGTAAAAAACGACGTTTCGGTCAAGAACGCGCACGTGAACAACAATCTTATATACAGCATATCGAGAAAAACTAAAGTGGCGGGCGGACTGTTCGGCACGTTCAGCGGAAATCGGACGATGACCGTCGAGGGCGCGTATCTCGGCAAAAACAAGATAATATCCTCGGGCTACACCGGCACGCTGGCGGCGCAAGCTCAAACGCTGAACGCAAAATACGTTATTCTGGACGAAAACCTCGTTTGCGACGGAAAAACCGCAAGCAATTTCACTTTCGCGACAAAAGGCTTGGGCGAAACAGAATACGGTTCATTGTACGATTCCGCGGCGTTGAAGTTTAATACCGCGGGGCTTATCGCAGGCAAAAACGACGGCGCCGCAAACGCTTACGCGGTAAGTTGTTCGTTGCCGTCGGAGATTAAAAAGCAACAAAAGAATTTTGCCTCCGGATCGGGTACGGGCACGGTAGTGTACAACGCGTACGGCGCACAGATCCCTTACGAGGAAGCCGGCGGCTACGACGAAAGTTACCAAACGGGAAAAACGCCTCAGCAGATTGCGATTGAGGCGAGAAATCTGGAGTTCAACTTCGGCGGCACGTCGTCTCCCCTGTACGGCGACTCGATCACGGAGGGAACGCCTGCCGAGATCATCGGACTTATGGGCGAACTGCAAGGTACCGAAATAATCGCCGGACTGAAGGGCTGGCCCAACAAGGATATTGTGGCAAACGGCACGAACGTTGAAATTTCCACTCTTAAAGATAAATACGCGGCGGCTTCCGTCAACGGCGGCTTGCAGCTGCTGTGCCTCAGCGAGAGCGCCGACAAAACAATGAGAAACTACCTCGACGCGCTGACGGGCGGCGGCTTTACCTCCGTCACCGAGCTGAACGACGACGGAATGATTTCCGTTTCTTCCGCGCGTTATAAGGTGGAAGACGACGGAACGCTTACCGCGCTTACGGGCAACGGAAGCATTTATTACGAGTCGAAGAAATTCAAGGTGGGCGTTTACGACAATCTCGAAGACGCAAGCAACAGAACGCTGACCGTTCTTACTGTCGCCTTCAAACAAAAGAGCGGAAGCGCGTATTCGGAGGTGTACACGATGCACGTGGCGGTATACTATCACCGCTCCGTGGATATGAAAACCTACGTCGTGCCCGTAGAGGGCGAGCTGTACTTTTTGCCCACGTTCGTTTCGGTGCCCGTCAAGGAGGGCTCGAACGCAGTCAACGTATCGTTCGGAAGTCCGTTCACGCTGTACGTCGAATACGACTACACCGAAGTTGCGATGAAACTGGAAGTGGAGAATATGGCAAACTTTAATAAGCGCGTCGAACTCACTCAGTCCAGCGGCTTATCGGACGAAAGCGCGCGTATCGAAGCGGGTACTATGTTCGTGCTGATCGACTTAAACAGCGCGTCGCCGTCGGGCTATTCCTACTACACGCTGGTGCTTGACGAGGCGCAACGCTTTATCTCCTTTAAGGACTTTGCCGTCGGCGGCGAGGGCTTCAGCGTGGTCGGGCTTCCCGTTATAGGCGAGGTAGGGCATAATCTCCACGATCGCGTGTGCAAGGACGCCGATTACGCTTACACCGAAAGGTATTTGCTGGTAGTGTTCCCGGCGAACGGCTCCGAAAGCAAGACTTATAATATGAAAGCGGTAATAGACGAGGAGCAGAGAAAGGAAAACAACATTTCCGTCAATATACGCAACCTCTCTTTCGGACAAATATCGGTATGGAGCGCTCCGACTACGACTGTTTCTTCCGAGTTTACGACGGACACGCCCGAGGGAAGACAGTTCTCCAACCTGGAAAACGAGACCGTCGAAATGACCGTTTCTACCTCGATCGCCTATCCGGACGGCTACGTGGGCACGTTGCAGGCGCAGGGCGGAGCGGTGTACGAAACGCACATTCTGCAATTCAAGGACGCAAACAACAAATACGTCACTCTGCCCACCAGAACCAAGGTGACCGTGACTAAAACGAGCGGAGAGGTCGTTTTCGAGACCGAGCTGGACGCCGCCGCTTCGCAGGTGCGCTTCTCTTTGGGTAACGTGCTCACCGCGCCGGATAAAGAATATACGGTAAAATTCGACTTTTCTCTTGTCAACGCCGGCGAGTTTTACGCGGCGTTTACCGGCTCTCAGTCCACCGATTACACGCTAACCGATTACGCGTATCTGTCGGGCGTGGAGGGCGCTCTCGGCAACGCTCCGGTATCGACAAATAAGACGTTCCACGTCAAAAAGGTGGCGCAGGTCAAGCTTGCCGTCGTGCCCGTCGACAACCGCTATCTGGGCATCAACCTGTCCAACGACGATGACGTGACCAACAGCGGAATAATAGATTTCACCGTGGGCGCAAGATTCGATTCGACTGCCGAAAAAACCTTTAACGAGGCGGAAATAACCTTCTCCGTCAAGAAAAAGGTGTACGACGCCGATACGGGAAAATATACGTACGTCGAGCTGACGCCGGAAGAAGCGGGAATATGGTCGGTGGCTAAGAACGGACAGGCGGTTTCGGGCGATACCATAGCCGTAGAAAACGGCGAGGGCGTCGGCAAATACACGCTTATCGTCAACAAAACCGATCCGGAGCTGGAGCTTACCAACTACAGTCTTATCGTATCGCTGAAAGCAACGTCCGACGACGGAGAAGAAGCGATCGCAAACGACCATTTCGTGTTCCTGATCTGCGAGATAGAAACGGAACCGGGGCTGGATAATTAAAGTAAAAAACGGCGAAAAAACGCACGCTTTGAAAAAGCGCAATAAAGCAGGCGCGATAATTTCGGAAAGCGGACGGAAATTTCTGCCGATAAAGGAGAAGAATATGAAAAAAAGAGTAAAAAGAAGTTTGATCGCGTCGCTGCTTGCATTCGTGATCGCCTTAGTACCGTTTGCCGGTTGCGTGCCGACCGAAAGAACGGCAAAGAAGGAAACCATATCGGTTTACCTTTTCAGCCACGACCTTTATAATAAAGGCTACGCCGAGTACGTGCAGTCTCGGCTGCCCGAAGTGAACGTAGAGTTCGTGATCGGACAAAACGACATCGATTTTTACAAATTTATGGACGAATACGGCGCTCTGCCGGATATTATCACCTGCCGAAGGTTTTCCTTGCACGACGCCGCGGAATTGGCGCCCAGGCTTATGAACGTTGCGGAAACCCGCGAGGCAAGCGCCATTTGCGAGGCGTATCTTCGAAGCTTCCGCAACGCCGATTCCACGGTCAACTGGTTGCCGTTGTTCGGCGAGGTGGACGGAATGATAGCGAACAGAGCGCTTTTTGAAGAGCATAACGTCGCCATTCCCACCGATTACACGAGCTTCGTAAGCGCGTGCAAAGAATTCAATCGCATCGGAGACGAGAACAGAGACGAAAATGGCAACCTTTCTCTGCGCGGCTACGTGGGAGACTTTACTAACGACTTTACCTGTCTTGCCGTCTTGCAGGGATTGTCCATACCCGAACTCAATTCGCTGAACGGACAGATATGGAGAACGTCCTACGAAAGCCCGGAAGACGAGTTGTCGGGACTGGACGAAGAGGTATGACCCACGGTTTTTGAAAATATGGCAAAGTTCATCGACGACGTAGGCGTGTTGCCTTCCGACGCGTCTTTGGACGAAGGTCCCGTAAAACAGCTGTTTTCAAGCGGAAAAGCGGCGATAATCCGCGGTACGAGCGCGACCTCTATCTATTTTTCCGAAACGCTGGGAATGGATGCGGTGTTTCTGCCCTATTTCGGACAGAACGGCGAAAACTGGCTTTTGACCAATCCGTATATGTACGTTGCTCTCAGTAAGCAGTTGGAAGAGGATTCAAACCGCGCCAAGCAAGCCAAAAAGGTGCTTAGCGTAATGCTGTCCGCCGAGGCGCAGAAGATCATAGCGAAAGGCGGCGACGTAATATCGTACAGTCAGGACGTTAATATGGAAATGTCCGAAAAACTTTCCAACATTCAGGAGCAACTTGACAGCAATCACCTGTACGTGCGAGTGGCGTCCAACGACTTTTTCGCCGCGTCGAAAACGGTCGTGCGCAATATGATCCGCGACGAAAGCTACACTACCGAGCAGGCTTATAAGGATTTCGATAAGCGACTTAAAGCGCCCAAAACGCCTGCAACCTCGGTTTTCAAGCTGGGAGCAACCATTCCCGCGCACTTTAACGAGAACGGCGGAAACGCTTCCTATTCGGCAATGGCGAACACCATGCGCGAGCTGTACGGCAGCGACGTGTTTATTGCGCCCGCGGTCGGCTTTACCGGGCTGACCATTGCCGGCGAATACAGCGAAAAGCTGGTAAACCAGATGGTAATGCCCAACGCTCTGTATGCTTATCACACCAAGGAGAACGGCGAGCGCAAGCAAATTTCCGGCGCTATGGTAAAAGAACTTTTAGAACTGTTCGTTTCCACCGACGCAATGCTGTACAAGCCGTTCAACGGCGCGTCGTTGCCCGTAGTAAGCGGTCTGGAAATAGAGGTTTCGCTTTCGGAGGACGGCTACGCGATCAAAAGCGTGACGAGAAACGGATTGCCGCTTGCGGACGACGAAATGCTGACTGTAACCGTCGCTTCGGTCGACCTGCCCATGCAGAGGTTTACCAACAATAACGCGACACAGCACAACAAGTCGTTCGGCTTCGTCCGCGACGTGCACGTTAAAAACAGACTGCTGGCTTATATAAAAGGAGCGGGAAAGGAAGAGGCAAAGCTTTCGGCGCCCACTAATTATATTAAAGTGGTTTAACGCCGCCGTCGGACTTAAAAACGTTAAGTCCCAAACGGGCAGTCGTATCGGAAAAGATAAAGAGAGAGAACGGAAGAGAGAGGAGAATAAAGGAAAAATAAATGTTCAAAAAAATTACAACCGTACTTATAGTAATAATTCTTGCCATCGGGCTTTGCGCAGGCGGAGCGGTGGCGGGAGTGTCTTACTATTCGTTCGTGTCAAGAACAATCTACACGGAGAGCGTGGATCATTTAAGCGAGGTGTACTACAAGACCAACCAGTCTTTGCAAAGCCTTTTCAATCGCAACTGGCAAGCCATGCATATGTGGGCGAACTATTTCGCGGACGTCAAAGACAAAGAGTCGGTGGATAAATTCGTCGCCGACGTGAAAAACGAGATAAAATGCACCGAGTTCTATTTTTTGTCCGACAGCGGAGATTACTGCACTGTCGGAGGAGAAAGGGGCTTTTTGCAAATCGACAAGCTTGCCGATATAGTGATCGGCGGCAAGGACGTGGCTACCAAAACCTTGGCGGGCGGACGTGAAGTAATGCTGTTTGCCGTGCCTGTCGACGTCGGAGAATACGACGGCTTTCAGTACTGCGCGATCGCGATCGGCTTCGACAACGAGGACATCGTCGGCTCGCTTAAAATAACCGCGTTCGACGGAATGGCGTCAAACTACGTGGTAAACGTAAGCGGCCGCGTGGAGATCGAAAACGCTCACGAATCGTTGCCGCAGGCGTACAGCATTATCAGCATGCTTACCTACAACTCTTCTTTAAGCGAGTCGGAAATTAACGCGGTAAAGGACGATTTCAGGAATAAGAAGAAGGGAAACAGATCGGTAAAAATCGACGGCACGGAGTATTATATGCTTTACGAGCCGGTCGCCTTCGAGGACTGGACGCTGATCGGCTTTGTGCCGGCTTCGGTGGTAAACGCAAGCATGACCAAGCTGCAGTCGTCCACTATTATGATAGTCTCGGCGGTAGCGACGATAATAATAGTCGTGCTCAT
>JBJFAC010000234.1:0-12512 GCA_051887715.1 Candidatus Neoclostridium sp. | reverse complement strand
GCCTCCGCCCGCAATAAACGCTTTTCTTTCCAGCGAGCGCTGAAATTCCACGCCGGACAGCGCGTCCGCTCCGAAAAAATCCGCGCCCGTAACAGGCACTATAAGAGCTGAGTTTGCGTTTTCGCCGCATCGGTCGTAATTGCTCATTCCGTTGGTGACCACGCCGCCAAGCTCGCTTGCGGCAGGCATAACGAAGCCGCCCGGGCACATACAAAACGAAAAGCACGCTCTTTCGCCTGCGTGCGAAACCAATTTATAATCGGCGGCAGGCAGATCTTTATAAGCCGAGCCGTACTGCGCCGCTCCTATCTTTTTTTGCAGGTGCTCGACGCGCAGTCCCACGGCAAAGTCCTTTTGCCGCATATTCACGCCTTTGCTCTTCAGCATATAAAAGGTGTCCCTTGCCGAATGTCCTATCGCCAGCACGAGCGCGTAGGGCGTTATTTTTTGAGTTTTGTCTCCGCTCGTCAGCGTTACGGACGTAATTTTACCGTTCGAAGCGGTTATATCGGTCAATTTGGTGTTAAAAAGCACTTTGCCGCCGTTTTTTTCTACGTATTCGCGCATATTGCGAACGACGATTCGCAGCTTGTCGCTGCCTATGTGCGGCTTATTGAGGTACTCCGTTTCGGGCGGCGCTCCGAACTCGGTAAACAGCGAGAACACCTGCCCGTTGTATCCCGAATGAGTTTGCGTGTTTAGCTTTCCGTCCGAGAACGTGCCCGCTCCTCCTTCTCCGAATTGGATATTACTGTCCTCGTCAAGTGTTTTATCCGAGGCGAACAGCGCCGTTTTTTCCACGCGCCGCTCTATCCTGTCGCCGCGCTCCACCACGAGGGGTTTTATTCCTCTTTTGATCAGGCGAAGGGCGCAAAACAGTCCGCACGGTCCCGCTCCCACTATTACTATCGGATCGGAGGGAACGAGGCAGGCGGAAACTGCCGACGGCGGCGGCTCGTCCTGTTTTTTTTCGGCGGAAAATTCGATCGAATACGTCCAGAAAACGTCCTTTTTATTGCGCGCGTCCAACGATTTTTTGACTATACGAAAATACGCCGGAACCGCGCCCAGCGTTTTTTCGGCAATACGGACGAGCGCCTGCTCGCTTTCGCCGATACCGAGTTTTATTCCCGACAGCTTTTCAATCATCGTTTACGCTCTCCGCAGCGACGAGGGCGGACGAAAACGCCCATTGCAGATTATATCCGCCGCACTGCCCGTCCACGTCGAGTATTTCGCCGGCAAAGTACAGCCCTTTCGTGATTTTGCTTTGCATATCCTCGCCCACTTCGCTTAAAAGCACGCCGCCTTTGGTCACCTGAGCGCAATCGAAACCGGTCGTGCCCGTGACCTTCAGCGTGAAATTCTTGATAAGCGCGGCAAGCGAGCGAGCGTTTATCTCTCCCGCTCTTTTTATGACCGCTCTGCCCACGACGTTGGACAGCACGCCGCACAACGTTTCCCCTTCGGGTATGGCGGCGCGTTCGGTTCTGGTTATTATTATGTTTTCAAGCTCGCTCACGCTCGTGCCGGGCATAAGATCGAGCGACAAAACCGCGCCCCTATCTATTTTATCGGCGATAAACGCGGAAATGCGGAATATCGCGTCTCCCGAAACGCCGTAATCGGTAAAAATGACGTCTCCCGTCTCGGTCGCCGTTATCCTGCCGTCGCATATCGCCGTAACGACCGCGTTCACTCTTTGTCCTTTCAGCGACCGAACGTGCGTCGTGTCGGTTTTAAGCTGAACGAGCGAGGGATATAAATCGGTTACCGTGTGTCCCAGCTTTTTTGCAAGAGCGTAGCCTTTGCCGTCCGTTCCGAAATTTTTTGCCGCCTTGCCGCCCGCGCACAGTATTACTTTGTCGGCCTCGAAAAGAGCGGTTTTACCGTCGCAAACGGCGGAAACTACGAATTTATCGCCTTTTTTTTCAATATCCGAAACCGTAGCTCCGGTGATTATCCGCTTGTTTTTTTGCACGGCAAGATTAAAGCGCATTAGGTCGGTTATCGACGACGCCTGACGGGAGGACGGATATATTCTGCCCCTGTCGTCGCTGCCGAACACGAAACCGAGGTTTTCAAAAAAGCCCAGCGTTCTGCTTTGAGGATACCTGTCGAAAACGGACGAAATAAGCCGTCTTTCCCCAAAGGTGAAATAACGGCTCTCGCCTGCGTTTACGTTGCCGACGTTGCCCTGCCCGTTGCCGGTTGCGGACAACTTGCGCCCCACTCTTTCCGAGCGCTCCAGCACTGTCGCTTTTTTATCGACCGCCAGCGCCGCGGTAAGCCCCGCCGCGCCGCCGCCTATTATTATTACGTCGGTTTTTTCCATAAGCGTATTATATACGAATTACGGCAAAAAGTCAACCGTTTTGCCTTTTCGCGCAGTATAAGCGTTTGCCTTACGTCTCGCTTTCGGGGACGTCCATAAGGCTCTGAACGCCTGCAACGCTGTCCACGGGCAGAGAGAAAACCGCTCCTCTCGCCTCGCTTGTCGCTCCCGCGTTGTCCATCACGGCGCGCATAATGCCGTCGCGGTCTTCCTTTCTCGCCACGACGTACACTATCTCCTTTTCCTCCGTTATCGAAACGCCGAAGAATTTCTGAGCGTAATCTGCTCCCGTTCCCTTGGCTTTAAGAATAGTACCTCCGCGCGCTCCGCCCTTTCTCGCCGCGTCCATAACCGCGTCGGCAAAGCCCTGATTCACTATGCTGACAATAAGACAGTAATTGCACTCCTGCATATCGATTTCCTCCGTCAATTCTTTATCCCCGTTTAAGTACCGTAGCGCCGTTTTGCCGCCTATTCCGTCCACCGGTACGGTAAGCGCTATTCCGTTTCCGTTTTCGCCCAGAAAAAGCTCGCCGAGCATATCCTTTTTAAGCCGCGTCGCTTCGTCCTTTGGCACGAACGCCGAAAACATTACCTTTTCGCTGCGCTCAAGCGACATATATTCGAGTATTTTATCGTTTGCCGAGCCCAGACACTGCCGCGCAAACACGCGTTCAACGCCCTTCTCGGCAAAAAAGTCGAGATACGCCTGGGCAAATTTGCGCTTGGTTATCACTATTAAATATCTCAATGCTTTCATATTTTCTCTCCGCGTCACCCGATTATTTCTTCGACTTCGTCCGCTTTTATCGTTTTTTGCGCCTTTTTGGTCTTTATCTTGTAAACCAAGCCTAAAATCTGTATGGTTATTACGGGCATCATCGCTATCAGCGCAACCACGCCGAACGCGTTTTCGGCAACGTTACCGCCTATTCCGATACAGAAGCCTATCGACAGCGGCAAAACGAACCCCGTTGCCATCGCTCCCGACGCCACGCCGCCCGAGTCGAACGCGATCGCAGTGAAAATATCCGGCACGAAAAACATCAGCAAAAGCGCTATCGCGTACCCGGGAATTAGAACGTACTGAAGCGGAAAATCGAAATAAATTCTCGTCATTGCAAGTCCCACGGACAGCGCAACGCCCGTTCCCAGCGAAACGGACAACGCTTTTCCCGGTATCGCGCCCTGCGTTATGTCCTCAACCTGCTTTTTAAGAACGTGCACGGCGGGTTCGGCAAGCACGACGAAATAGCCTATCGCCATTCCGAGCGGTATTATCACCCAGCTGCAGCTCGTTTCCCCGAAGCTGAGCGCGGCTATTTTTTCGCCCAGCAGACTGCCCGTCGGCATAAATCCGACGTTGACGCCCAAGAGGAATACGGTAAGTCCGACGTACGTGTACGCCACTCCGATTATTATCTTTATAACGTCGCTTGCGGACGGCTTCTGATTGAACAGCATAAACACGAAGTAAAACGCAACCAGCGGCAAAAGCGCCTTCGCCACCTCCAGCGCGTACTTGGGCACGGCGGACAGGAAGGTCATTATAAGAGCGCGCGAATTATCCACCGAGGGAATGAGCGCAGGCTCGTACGGAACGTCGCCCGGATTAAATATTATGCCAAGCACCATTACCGAAATTATCGGTCCTATCGAGCAAAGCGCGGTTATGCCGAAGCTGTCCCCTTCCGAATGCCTGTCGCTGCGCATAGAAGCCGCGCCGGCGCCCAAAGACAGAATAAAGGGCACGCTCATAGGTCCTGTGGTCACGCCGCCGGAATCGAACGCCATCGGCACGAATTGCCTCGGAACGAAAAACGACAGCACAAACACCGCCGCATACATAATAAGCAGTATTATTTTAAGCGGCACGCGTAAAAAAGAGCGCAGCATAGCGACCGCGAGAAATACGCCTACTCCCACACCCACCGCCACGATAAGCGTAAAGGCCGGTATACCGTTTACCTGCTCGGCGAGCACGCTTAAATCGGGCTCGGCAACCGTGATCAGCGTTCCGACGACGAAGCTGACGAGCACCAGCACCCAGACGCGCTTTTTCTTTACCATCTGTCTGCCTATGTAATCGCCGATGGGCAGCATTGCCGTATCGGCGCCCAGCGTGAATATTCCCATTCCCACGATAAGCAGCAGCGAGCCCACCGCGAACAGCAAAAAAACGCCCGAATCAAGCGGGCACACGGTAAAGCACAGCGCAAGCACGATAAGCGTTATCGGCAATACCGATAAAAACGCCTCCTTAGCCATTTTCCGAAAAGCGGAAAAATCTTTAGCAATAAAAACGGTTTTGTTCGTCTTCTTTTTCAAAGCAGTCCTCCGTAGCATTTTCCGTTGTAATTCGATCCGATTATCGTTTATCCTTTTATCCGATTATACCATATAATTACGCGTTTTGTAAAGCGTTTTTTTCTTATTTTTTGTCGTAAAACCTCTTTCGTTGCCGCCGAATAAACGAAAAGCCGCGGCTTTCTTTTAGTCCGCGGCTTTTTCGCTCCGTTGATATTTAAGGTTTTGCAAAGTCGGGTATGTTCGCCAAAAAGCTCGCTTAGCAAGCGGAATTTACTCGTTAATTATCACCGTGTTGACGGAGCCGGGCATTAATTCGAGATAGAAGGTTTCTCCTTTGCAGTTTATCGCCGTTTGTCTTTTTTCGCTTACGTCGGGGTTTATAAGCTCCAGCACGATACTGCCGCCCGGATTGCGGACGGCGCACGTTACCACCGACTCTTTTTGCTTGGGATACTGCCAAAGCCCGTGATCTTCTCCCGTCACGGACACGCGTAAAACCTCGGCGCCGCGTTCGACGTAAGGCGCAAAGTGCTTAAAAGCCCGATATTGTCCGCTGTAGGACAGCTCTTTATTAACGGAATTTTCGGTAATCAGTCCGCCGCAGAAAAACGGTCCCACGTTGGGACCTCCCGTCTCGTCCAACAAAAGATTCCAGCCAGTAAAGCTCTTTAAGCCGTGATTAAGCGCCTGAGACATCGCTACTGCCCATTTGCAATGGTCGGTAGCGTAATTGTCGTAAAGGCGCGGTCCGCCCTCCGTAAAGTGGAAATCGAGCGAGGGATATTTCGCGCGGATATTCTCGATAAGATCGATACCGCCGGCGTAATAGTGGAACGCCGCGGCGGAAACGCATTTTTTCAGTTCGGGAAATTCGTCCAGCTGCCAGAGCACGCGTCTCCACAAAGAGAAATGATGATCGCACAGCCATATTTCAAAAGGCAGGCCCTGCTCGTCGGCTTTTTTCCGTAGAGCAATGGCAAACTTTGCCTCCGTTTCGGGAGACCAATAACAAGCCGGCATCCTGCCCGCCTGGTCGGTTTCGGGTTCGTTCTGAGGCGTGATCGCCCGTATGTGAATGCCGTTTTCTTCGTAAGCGCGTACGAAGTTGACTATATAATCGGCGTATTCGTCGACAAAGCCATCGCGCATAAAGCCGCCGCAGATCGATCCGCCCGTTTTCATTCTGCCCGGCGGCGACCACGGGGAAGCAAAAAACCGCACGGACGGAAATAATCCCGCAACCTGCCGTAAAACCGGTAGCACGTACTCTTCGTCTTTCCGCACGCTGAAATTGCCCCGTTCGTCTTCGTACGAATATAATTCGGCAGAATAATCGCTGGAAGCAACGGACACGCGCGCGACCGAAAGCCCCAATCCGTCCTTGCCGTACACGTCGCAAAGCAGCGCGCGGCGCTTTTCTTCGTCCATCTTACTAAGAAGATAGCACGAGCTGCCCGTCAGAGCCACGCCGAAGCCCTGAAAGCCGTCGTGAATTTTCTCGTCCGTTATTTCCACGCCTACACTGCCCGACGGCAGTTGGCAGGTCGAAAAAACCTCGCGGGAGCGGCAAATACCGTAGCCGTCCGTTGAAAAAGCCTTGATTTTCATATTTTTCCCTCCGACGTATAACCTTTTTGCTTGTATCGTATTTTATAAGTTTTTCTGCCAATCGGGCTTTACTTCGTCGAAAGTCAGCGTCCTCAGCCCTTTATATTTGCATTTATACGCGGCTACAATGCGAGCAAAATCACAGCACTGCTCCACGGTTTTGCCGGCGCAGTACGCCGCGACGAACGCTCCGTGGAAGGTGTCTCCCGCGCCGTTGGTGTCCGCCGCTTCGACCTTAACGCTGTCGTAGTGAACGATAGCGCCGTTATCCGTATAACAGCCGCCGTTACTGCCGTCCGTTACCACGAGAACCCTGGGAGAATACTTCCCGTAAAGCGCCGAAGCCGCCTCTTTAATATCCTTTTTGCCGGTAATTCCGACGGCAAATTCCTTGGACGGAATGAGCACGTCCGCGTACGGCAACAAAAGCTCCACGTTTTCGTATAATCCGCCTGCGTCGAAGCTGACCGTTACGCCTTTTTCTTTGGCGTACTTTGCCGCCGCTATCGCGCAATTCAGGTAGTTTCCGTCCAGATGCAGAACGTCCGCGTCGTCTAAAACGGAAAAGTCCAACAGCGACGGATCGTCGGGTACGGTGCCTCTGTCGAACATACAGGTGCGCGTTTTTTTGTCGGCGCTGAGCACTATATACGAGGTAAACGAAGCCGTATTTTTAACGACTCGCGCGTACGAAACGTCAACGCCGTATTTTTTGAAGTCGTCCAGAAGATACTTTCCCGCTCCGTCGTCCGCGAAATTGCCCAAAACGCTTGCTTTCAAGCCGAGCTTGCTTGCCACGACCAGCGCGTTACCCACGGGGCCGCCGCCGGACACGAACACGCCTTCGGCTTTTTGCTTGGTGTCCTCGGTCGGATAGCGGTCGCAGGAGATGAGCGTGTCCATAACGCACGCGCCTAAGCCTACTATCTTTTTCATACTCTGCCTTCCGCTCCGAGCAATCTGATTTTGGAAACGGCGAATTTTTTCACCGCTTCGATAGGTCCGTACATAAACAGATCGATCGCCACTTTGTTTTTGTCCGTCACGAACACTTCGTCGAGGAAGGAATAGCACAGATCCGTGCCGAAATTTATTTTAGTTATGCCTGCCGCCACCGCCGAGCGTATCTGGTCGTCCGGAACGCCGCTTCCGCCGTGCAATACGAGCGGAATTTTGACCGCGTCCTTGATTTCCTTTATTCTTTCGATAGCCAGACTGGGCGCCTGCTTGTATCTGCCGTGCGCCGTGCCCACTGCCACCGCAAGCGCGGAAACGCCCGTAGCGGAAACGTAGGTTTTTGCCTCTTCAACCGTCGTATAATCAGTGGGGACGCCGTCCGCCGCTTTTCCGATATGCCCTATTTCGCCCTCTACGCCCACGCCTGCCGCTTTCAGAACACCCACGGCTTTCGCAGTTTTTTCGATATTTTCACCAAGCGGAAGAGTGGAAAAGTCCACCATAATGCCAGTTGCGCCGTTTTTCAGCGCGATAGCGGCGGCTTCGTATCCCGATCCGTGGTCGAGGTGCATACAAACGGGAACGCTTGCCTTCTTTGCCGCTTCCAGAATGACGGGCGCAAGATAATCGGCAAAGCCCGTCGTGGCAAGGCGGCTGTAAAACTGCATTATCACGGGCGAACGCATTTCCTCCGCCGCGGCGATTACGCCCATTACCGTTTCCATATTGTATACGTTAAACGCGGGAACGGCATAGCCGCGCTCGTTTGCGTCTTTTAAAATATCCTGAAATTTAACCAGCATTTTCTTTCTCCTTTTTACATGTCGACGCTGTCGAAGCACACGTCGTCGAAATATCTCGTGAATTCCTTTAAGTACGCCACGTAATCGCCGGGGATTTCCGTCATATGATGGATATACGGTCCTTCCACCAGCTTTCTTTCCAGCGCCGGAAGATCCTTAAATTCCGCCCACATATACGTGCCGAACGTCTTGGGCCCTTCGCAGGTGCAGAATTTATCCGCGAACAGATAGTACTTGCCCTTCTCCGCCTGAAAACGCGCGATAGTGTATTCGCCGTCCTTAAGACGGAAGGAAGGCTTGGTGTTGTACAGATACGGCTTTTCGCCCTCCGCCTTGTATTTCATCGGGAACGGTCCGCAATGCCACAACAGCTCCGCGTTGTCGTTTTCGGGATGGCGGCAGGTAAACTCGCCCTGAATGGGCTTTTCTTTGCCTCTCGTCGCCGATAACAACAGCACGTTGGTAACCGTCATGTGAATATCCCATTCGCAGGTTACGTATATATCTCTGTCCGCAAGCAGGCACATCGCAAGACAGGGATTTGCGCCCCAGCCGATATTGATGCCCGTCCAGCATTCTCCGCTTATAATATTGCAATCGTTGGTCTTTGCAAGATTTTCGTAATAATAAACGATGCAAAGCATCTTTTTCAGGTACTCGTCGTCCAGATTGCCGCAATCGAAAGTTTTTTTCAATTCGACGAGGTCTTTATTAAGGTCGTCCTGTCTTGCTTCGTACAGCGCTTTCAGGTCGATCAAAGCCTCGGCAAGGTTGAAGGCGACGATATCCGTTCCGAACTTTTCCGCAAGCTCCAGCTCGTTGTACATAATCGACTTGAAGGGCTTTACGCGCGTTCCGACCTGCAGTATTTTCATATTCTTGAAGTTTTTGACCATACAGGCAACGCCGAAAAACTGTTTTATCCCTTTATCGAAGGCAGGCGCGGTTATATCGCAGTTTTCTATATACGAAAACTTTACGTTATACCTTTTAAGCTGCTTGCTCATTGCAAACAGTCCGCATTGAGTATCGGTGTAGCGTATGTTGTTTGTAAAATTACGGTCGCGCGGTCCCCATAAAAGCGTGGGAACGTGCAGCTGTTTAGCCACTAATCCAGCGCAGTTTTCATTTCCGAAATTGCAGTTTATTATAAACAGCGCGTCGATATTTTCCCGTCTGAAATACTCCGCCACCTTGTCGCTATCGCAGTCCATATATAAAAGTCCTTCGTCGTTCAGCCACTCTATATCAACGAACTCCGTCTGCTCGTCCGCATAGTTCTCCTTGATATATTTCAGGCACGCGTTTTTATTGTCCACGGCGTAATCGCTTTGAAAAATACCGATGCGCTTGGGCGGTTCTTTGATCCAGCGTCTGATGGGCAAAAGTCCGATTTTAAGCTTATAATTCAACATTTTTTACCTCCGCGATTATTCCGTAATCGGCATAATCGAATATTCTTGCATTTTTATCGTTGTTCACGGCAATGACCGTACCCGCGCCCGATATTGCGCAGGTGTGCTGTACCGCGCCCGAAATTCCGAACGCCACGTACACCTTCGGGCTGACCGTTCTGCCCGTCAAGCCCACTTGCTTTTCGTACGGCAGTCTTCCGCCGTCCGCAACAATGCGCGAACAGCAAATCTCCGCGCCGTATTTTTCCGAAAGCGCCGCTATTCTTTCCGCCTGATCGACTGCGCCCTTTCCCACCGAGAAAATCACGTCCGCGCCGCCTTTTTTTGCCGTTCTGACCGTCGCAAACGCCATTTCTCCTTGACAGACTATATCCGCCGTTACGTTTCCGCCGAGAGCCGGGCGCGTCATTATAAGCCTTCCGTTTTCCACGCGGAAAGAGATACAGTCCGCGCAGATGCCCGCTCCCGTGACGACGGCTACCTCGGACGCCGTTATTTTCAGGCTTTCGCTGTCTTCCCACAAAACCGCACGGGCTTTCGCTTTTATCAGTTCGCCTGCGATTTCCTCCGCCGTTTTGTTTTCCGCGCGTATTTCGATTGCTTGGCGCGCGATACTTTTCGCCTCCGCTCCGACGTTACCTACGTAATACGCCGTATCCAGCTTTTCGCCCGAAGGAGTTTTCTCTTCGACAAGCGGTTTTTGCAGGCCGTTTTCTATCAGCGCTTTCAGCTCGGACGGCTGAACGAACACGCATTTTCTGCGCCCGACGCTGCTTTCGTACGATTTTATAACGCGCGTGGGCGAGCCCTGCAAGCCGCATTTTTCACGGGGAATCTGTAAAGTACGGTTGTCCCACACTTCCGCCTGACCTGCTTTTGAAAAGATGGACGGAAAGCGGAGCGTTCGTATTTTCTCAAAGGTATAAACCGTTTTTTCGCGGAGAATATGCTTTTCGCCGCTTCTGAGAGTAACGCTTTCACCGCTCATATCCATCACCTTGGCTTCGATCGAAAAGCCCAGGCGCTTTGCTATCATCGGAGGAACCTGCGCGGTATCGCCGTCCACGCTTTGCCTGCCGCAGAATACGAAATCGGGGGCTATGCGCTTTATCGCCTCGGACAAAACAAGTCCGGTTGCCTGCGTGTCGCTGCCTGCGTATACAGGATCGCTGAGCATCACGCATCTGACGCCCAGACGGGTGAGCGACTGAAAAGCGCTTAGCGTAGACGCCGGCGCCATAGTAAGGGCAACTATATCCTCGAAGCCGTTTTCAAGCGCGCATTCGAGCGCCGCGCCGTCGAAGGGATTGAGCTCGCCCTTGTAATATTTGAGACATACTACCGCTCTTTTATTCTTCATTGGCAAGTTCCACTAAAAAATCGCTGATTTTCTTGTATTTTTTATATATTTTTGCATACTTTTCCGTGTTTTCGCGAATGGGCTCCGTTGTGCCTACGACCTTTTTGCAGGTCTCGCTCGCGCGGTCGAAATCCTCGAAAAAGCCTGCGTAAATCCCGGCGCACATTGCCGAGCCGAACGACGAATCGTTGTTTTCCGTGCTTAGAAGCCTTAGATCGAGCGCGTCGGCTACTATCTGCCGCCACACCTTGCTCTTTGCTCCTCCGCCGATAACGTACGCCCTGTCGCCCGTCTTAACTCCTTTTGCCTGCAGATACTCTTTACAGTCCAAAAGGCTTAACGCCACTCCCTCCATCACGGCGCGCGCAAAATGCGCTTTGGTATGAGCCGCCGCTACGCCGGTAAAACTGCCGCGCAGCACGGGATTTGCGTGGGGAGTGAGCTCACCCGTAAGATAGGGGTGGAAAATAAGCCCGTCCGAACCGACGGGAACGCTGCCCGCCATTTCGCTGAGCTCGTCAAAGCTGCCGCCGAAGGTATCTCTAAGCCACCTCAAAGACGCCGCGCAGGACTTGGTTGCGCTTCCCGGATAGAACAAGCCCTCTTTAAGATGCGAGTAATTTACTATATTTTTGTCGGGGTAATACCTGTCCGAAACCACGCATATTCTGCCTGCCGTAGCCAGCTTTAAGGTCATTTCGCCCCGTCTGACTCCGCCGGCGGCGAACACCTCCATCACCGTGTCGGTCGCTCCGCATATCACGGGCGTGCCTGCAATAAGTCCGGTGTACAGCGCCGCATCGTCCGACACGCGTCCCGCTAAGTCCAGCGGATTTACTATTTCGGGCATATTTTCTTCTTTCAAGCCGACCGCGGACAGGAGATTTTTATCCCACGCCCTTTTATCGAAGTCGAACATCATACTGCCCTGCGCTTCGATGTAGTCGGTTACGAAGTCGCCCGTGAATTTTCCGCGAACGTAGTCCTTAGCAAAGGTCACCCTTTTCACTTTCGCGAATATTTCGGGGAAATTGTTCTTAACGAACAGAATTTCGGGAAGAGTCCATATCGTGTCCACGCGGTGCTTGCACTTATCGAAAATCTCCTGCCCGAAGCGCTCTTCCAGAAACTGCTTTTCACGCACGCAGCGCGTATCGGTCCAATACACCGAATTGCAGACGGGAGAGCCGGACTCGTCCGTCAGTACCGCGGTGTGCGTAGCCGCGTCGAAGCAGAGGCATTTTACCTCCTCCGCTTTTACCTCCTGCAATACCGAGCGGATGTTTTTACAAGCCGCCTCGTACCAATCGGACGGATTTTGCTCCGACTTACCGTTTTCGCCGTAAAACGTGGGATATTCGGCGGTAGCGGTAGCCACCACCTTTCCCTTTTCGTTTAACAGCGTAGCCTTGCTTGCTCCGCCCCCGAAATCCACGCCAAGTACGTACATAATTTCACCCGTTTAATCTGTTTTCAGTTATTATCGCCGCGTCTTATCGCGATATTCCGCGGATACGCCGACGCTTTGATAAAAAGTTCTGCTTTGGATAAATCTCAGTTGTTCACCCACTTATGCTCTTCTTCTCCGGTGCAGAAAATGCCGCGGTTTTTGCCCGCCATTATCCACAGACAGTAGTTCTTATAGCCGGGAGCCACGGTAAACGGATGGTAGCCCTTGGGCACTTCCACGAGATCGCCCGTCTTTACCTTGTAGACTTCCTCTA
>JBJFAC010000233.1:0-2765 GCA_051887715.1 Candidatus Neoclostridium sp. | reverse complement strand
CTCTACCGGCGGCGGCTTCGTTTTTATCAACAATCACGTGCGCCTAAGACGGCTTGCCTATCACAAGGACGTGCAAATCGATATTTCCGCAGGCGACGACAGAGTGATCACGCCCCCGATCGACGTTGCGGACGGCGACGCGGTCGTACTGCCGTATAATCTCGATCTGGGCGGAAAAAAACTTATTTGCACCAACGCAACGCCGTTGTGCCGACTGGGCGACCGCTATTTCTTTTTCACCGACAGTCTGCCCGTTTACGAATTCGAGGGAGAGAGCGCGGAAATAATCACGCTGAGCACGAGTCAGTCGTTGCACGCTTTCAAGCTGTGCGACAGGGTTCTCGTCGCCGACAAGCCCTGCGTTCTGTACGAAACGGACGGACAAATCTACGCCGAATACTACGGCGAAGTGCGCGTTACGGTGTACGAAAAAACCGGCGAGCCGTACTCGATAGTTCTGCCGAAAGCCTGCGCGCACGCGGACTGCTCCGTCACGGAAATTGACGCGCACACCTTCCGACTGGACGTCGAATACCCGTCCGATACGGATGCCGAACCTATGCTTACCGTCGATTTTGCAGGCGACTCCGCCTCGGTTTACGACGCGAGCCGTCCCGAAAAGCTGATTTCCGACTGGTTTGCGTGCGGACTGCCGTACAAGCTTTCCCTCAATCAGTTCGACCGCCCGAAAAGTCTTATCGTGCGGCTGACCGACTTCGTCCGAGACAGATATTTCGACCTGCCCGTAAAGAACGGCGTCGGTATTACGGGCGCTTCCGTGGACTTCCGTTCGAGGATAAATATCGACAAATTTTTGAAATAACGCTCTTTTCCGTGCGAAAAAGCACGGTAAAACGCCTCTGAATTGCAACGTTCAAGGGCGTTTTTTGTCTTTAATTACTTAACGCGCTTTTCGGGTTTGCCGCCGCGTTTTTCAGGCTGCGTTAAAAAAGCTGACCGGGCAGCTTAAGCTTTTGCTTGGGCGGAAAACTCTCCTCGTACTTTTCAAAAGCCTCCGCTTCTTTTTCGGCGACGAAATACGGCTCCGGATCGGAGTAGGTTCCGCTTATTCCGTCCAAAAAGCCCTCTTTAAGCTCCTTAACGAGAAAATAATCGGCGTCGGGATCGAAAGCGTAGCGCACGCCCCTGGTCTTGGACGGAACGAACCCGCTCTTTCCGTAAAAGTCGATATTACCCGTAATGAAAAGTGCGCCCGCTCCCGCCTTTGCCGCCTGTTGCACGGAATAATCGAGCAGCGCCTTGCCGTAGCCCTGACGCTTATATTCCGGAGCAATGCAGATGGGTCCGAACGTCATTACGGGCAGCTTTTTGCCGTCGTCCGTATCGACGTTCGCGCGCACAAACACCGTCTGACCGATAATTTTTCCGTCCTTTTCCATCACGAAGTCCAGCTCGTCGACGAATTCGGGACAGCCGCGCATACGGTGCAGAACGTAATGCTCCGCGCAACCGGGGCGATACACGTTCCAGAACGACTCGCGGACGAGATTTTCGGTTTCGCGATAGTCTTTTTCCTCTTCTCTTCTTATAATAAAATTATTTTCCATTATCTTTCTCCGTGTTTTTCGCGACGCCGCTGCCTTCGTCGCTCGTTTTCTCATTGTATCAGACAAAAAATTTATTGTCAACCGTTTTGTAGGTTTTTTCGATTTTATCCCGAAAACGCTTGACAACCTGCCTCCGCGGCGTTATAATACAATTGTTACGTAACGATTGTTACGAATTAAACGGAGGTCACGAAATATGCCGGCAAAGCCGAAATTCACAAGTGGCGACATAGTGGGCGCGGCGCTGGAAATCGCCAAGCGCGACGGACTTTCTTCGGTCACCGCGCGCGAGGTCGGAAAGGCACTGGGCACTTCGTCCAGCCCGATCTTCACGTTTTTCGACAATATGGACGACTTAAAATCAGCGGTGCTCGAAACCGCGGCGGCAAGCTTTTACGACCGCATATTTTTCGCAGCTCAAGGCGATCTGCCCTACCTCGAAATGGGCGTGGAAACGGTTAAAACCGCCGTCGAACAGCCCAAACTTTTCCGTTTGCTGTTCGTGTATCCGCACGACGGGCTGAACGCCGCAAAGGCAAAGCTGGACCAAAGCGGAATAGATCGTCTTTGCGCGGATATCGCAAAGCGCAACGGCGTTTCGCCTGCCGAGGCGGAGCTGATACACAATCAGGTATGGTTTTACACCTTCGGGCTGGCGATGCATTGCGCTTCTGCGGAAGAGCCGCCCGCCGAACGACAGATACGCAGTCTTTTATCCGCTCAGTTCGCTTCAACGCTTAGCTATATCAAATCGGGAGAATATAAACGGTTTTTGAAAAATTAGAGGAGACAAAATGGAAAACATAATCGAAATAGAACATTTATGTAAAAATTACGGCGACGTCAAAGCGGTAGACGATCTGTCGTTCAAGGTCAAGCCCGGCGAGCTTTTCGCTTTTCTGGGCGTGAACGGCGCGGGAAAATCGACCACCATATCGATAATCTGCGGCACGCAGAGCAAAACCTCCGGGAGCGTGCGCGTGTGCGGACTGAGCGAGCATGACTTCGACGCCGCGAAAAAGGAAACAGGCGTGGCTTTTCAGTCGTCGGTGCTGGACAAGGCGCTGTCCGTCCGCGACAACCTGAAGTTCCGCGCGTCGCTGTACGGCATCACGGGAAAAGCGTTCGACAAGCGGCTGAAAGAGCTTGACGAGTTGTTGGACTTTTCCGAATTTATAAACCGCCCCGTGGGAAAGC
>JBJFAC010000232.1:0-2769 GCA_051887715.1 Candidatus Neoclostridium sp. | reverse complement strand
GAAGAGAATACGGCATTGACATTTTTGTATAGCATACGTAGGTTTAAAGCTAAAGTTTACTTGGTTATACTCCGGCATAGCCGATGGTTTTTACGGCATTCCTCTACAAGTCTTGCCGTTGTTATAAGAAAAGAGCCCGATCTCTCGGACTCTTAAACGAACCTACCGTTTGCTTTAACGAATTTAATTATTCTTCTGAATTCCAGATAAACGATTACTTAACTAAGCGTGGGAATTTGCTTTGCGAGACTTTTTCGGCTTTGGGATAAGATCGGCGCTCGGTGGGCGTCGGATTTTTGACGCGACGCTTGCTTTTAAATAGGTTTAACGTCGTTTGTGCAACGAACACCGGGAGAAAAAAAAGTATTCGGAAGCGTTTTGCTCTTGCAAAGCGGCGTCGGGCGCGACTGCGTTTTATGCGTAAAAGGCGGGTTGAAAAAACTTTTTACGGGTTTTTATTTTTCTTTTTGAGAGACAGCTTCAGGACGAACTTATCGAAAAGCCAGAGGATCGAGGGGAGCACGAGAGTGATCATAAGCACCGAGAAGACCGCACCCGTTCCGATCAGTAAGCCCACGGTGGAGATGGCGTTCTGGCTGGAAATAAAGTGCACGACGAATCCGCACACGATTAGTATAAGTCCGGAAGAGAAGACGGTGGGCATAGCGGTTTCCACGCATTTGTAAAGAGCGGCTTTTTTATCCAGCGACCGTCTGTTGTCGACGTAATTACTTGACATAAGGATACCGTAATCGATAGTTGCGCCCATCAAAATACAAGTGGCAACGATATAGCTCATAAAGAACGTGCCGCCGCTGAAAAGCCGCAATGCCATAGAAATCCAGATAGCGCCCTGAATGACGGCAACGAGTATTACGGGCAGCGACAGCGAGCGGAATATTACGGCGACGATAATAAATATCGCGACGATCGTAAATACGGAAATCAGAAGATTATCGCGTTTGAAGGATTCCTGCAGATCGTAGGTAGATATTATTTCGCCTGCGACGTACGCCTCCTCTCCGAAGATTTCCTTTACGGTTGCGTTAAGGTATTCCACGAATTCAGTCGTTTCTTCGCCTTCGTTTGGAAGATCGACCGACAGCAAAAGGCGCGAATATTCGTTTCCGATAAACAGCTCTTCAGCTTTTTGCAAATCACGTTGCGCTTCATCCACCTTTACGCGCATATCCGGCGTCAGTTTTTGTTTCAGCAGCGTATTCGTTTCCATATTTCCGCTTACGAAATCAAGAAGCTCTAACGCCGTTACCGGAAGAGCGAGCGATTTTCCGTGCGCAACCGAATACTTTATATACACGCCGGCGATTTTATCCTTTTCAGGCGCGATCGAAGATACTCCGCTTTGAACCGCGCTTTGTAAAGCCGTAAATCCTCCGTGCAATTCGGAAAAAGTATATTCTCCCGTATCGGACAGAAATGCGTCGACCGTCAGAACGTCTTTTAGGAGTTTTTCGTCCGTTTCGGAAAGTCTTGCTTTTACTACGGCGTTCGTGTCGTAAAGTCCCAGGACGAAAGCGGTAAACGTTTTACCGTTGATCGCGTCCTCCGGCATCGCTCCGGTCCGATAAAAATACATAATATACATCTGCTGTATCTCGTCGTCGGTGACGGATATTTGCGGCTCGGCGCCGGTAAGAGCGGTCACCACCTGCTTCAGAACGGGCAAAAACTGCTTGTACCCGTATGCGCCGTGAACGACGGGATAAAGCGGATTTTCCTCGGGAATATTTGCTATTACGGCGGAAAGCAATCTCAGCTGACTTACCGTCTGTTCGTCGAACATATCCGAAACGTTTTCGTTTTCCGAGGCTGCTACAATAAAATTAACCATTGTGGCAAACTCGACGTCGGGATTTTCAACCCGATCGTAGAAATACAAGCCGTACGCCTGTTTAACCGTAAACAAGTCGACGGAAACGCCGTCCGCTCCTCCGCTCAGCCTTGAAGCGTACTGCTCGGCGGTATTGTCGCTTGACGTAACCAAGCCGATGCTCTTTAACGATCGTACCGTTTGCGTCGTCTGCTCGTCGGCAAATTCCTTTGCGTCGGGATCGCATTCTATAAGCTCGCAGGCGTAATCGACGAACTCTGCAAACGTCAGTCTAAGCGATTCGGGCGCGCGGTACAGATTGCACATAGTCAATAGCAGCTCCGCGTCGCTTTCCGAAATATCCAGCTTTTGCCGCGCTTTCTCGACGTCGTAAGCCTCTTTTGCCGTATTCGAGTACGCGGTGTAATTGATCAGCGCGTTCGTTGAGTCTGATTTTTTATACTCCGCAAGCTTTTGGGCTAAAAGTCGTTCGTTTTCGTCGTCGTTTTCGCTGCTTTTATATACGACCACGACGGCGTTATTCTGCCCGAACGTGCGCTGAATTTCTTCGGCGGGCGCAGCGCTGTCGCTGAACGTGTACTTACTCATCGGTTGAAGCGCTCCGCACACTATTATCAGGACGAGCGCTATGGGCACGATCGCCTTGCCCGCCTTGAACGAGACGTTGCAAAAGGTCTTCCCGCGCGGCACGAACGCTCTTTTGCGGGTTTTTTCCAGCGGCTTATCCAGCATCAGAACGAGCGCCGGCAACAGAGTCAGCGAAGTGACTACGGAAATTACTATGCCCTTCATCAGCACGATCCCGATATCGAAGCCGATGGTAAATGTCATAAACAAAAGCGCTAAAAGCCCGGCTACGGTGGTCAACGCGCTTGCGGAAACGGGCTTTATCACGGACTTTATCGCCTTTTTCATCG
>JBJFAC010000231.1:0-2769 GCA_051887715.1 Candidatus Neoclostridium sp. | reverse complement strand
GACAGAACCGAAACGCTTACCTCCGACAAGTACACCGTGAACAGCTCGGCGTACGTGGCAAACGCTGCCGGAACGTACGAAATAGTCGTGAGCTTAGGAGAATTACAAACCAAATACAACGTTACCGTTGCTCAATCCAAGGTTATTACCTCCATCAAAGCAAGCGGTTATAAATCCGAATTCGCTTATGGAGAGAGCTTCTCCGCCGAAGGACTGACTGTTACCGCAACCTATTCGGACGACAGAACCGAAACGCTTACCTCCGACAAGTACACCGTGAACAGCTCGGCGTACGCGGCAAATACCGCAGGAACGTACGAAATAGTCGTAACTTTCGGAGAATTGCAAACCAAATACAACGTTACCGTTGCTCAATCCACAATCATCAATTCTATTGAAATCAGCGGTTATAAATCCGAATTCGCTTTCGGAGAGAGCTTCTCCACCGAAGGGCTGACGGTTACCGCAACTTATTCGGACGGCAGAACGCAAGCCCTTGCGCAGGACGATTACTCCGTGGACAGTTCGGCGTACTTCTCGGGCGTTGCGGGAGCATACGAGATCACGGTCGTTGTCGGCAAGCTTCAGGCAAAATACAACGTTACGGTGGAAAAAATGAAAAGATTACGTCTATTAATGATCGGAAACAGTTTTTCCGAAGATACAACGCAATACATATACGAAATTGCAAAGTCGCTTGGCATTACCGACGTTGTAGTAAAAAATATGTATATCGGCGGATGTGACCTGAATACGCATTATAACAACGCGCTGCAGGATAAGAGCGCGTATAATTTCCAGTACTATAACAACAACGCCTGGGTTCGCTCTTACACCTACGACACCTCTCTGAAAACCGCCATCACCGACCAGGATTGGGATTATATTTCGTTGCAACAATCCAGCGGCAGCAGCGGTAAGCCCGACAGCTACGCTTACTTGCAAGGTCTGATGGATTACGTTTTGCAATACGCAACCAATAAAGACGTCAAGCTTTTGTGGAATATGACTTGGGCATACCAGGGCGGCTATTCGGGCTTGTCTAATTACGGAAACGATCAGACGACCATGTATAACGCGATAATAGACTCCGTTAAAACAAAAGTTTTGCCCAAAAATTTCCATAAGATCATTCCGTGCGGCACTGCAATACAAAACGCTCGCACTTCCTTTATGGGAGATACCTTAACCCGCGACGGCTTCCATCTTTCTTACGACATCGGCAGATATATCGCCGCTTTGACTTTATTTAAAGAAATAAGCGGTTTCGATATATCAAAAATCGATTACGCGCCCTCTTCCATTACCGGCGACTACAAAAAGATGTGTATCGAAAGCGCAAATAACGCGGTAAATAAACCTTTTGAAATTACTCAATCGGCTTATATCGGAGAACCCGAATTGATTTCGGAAGAAGAACTTGCGGCAAGAAATCTGGTAGAGCTTAATTGGCAACCGCTCGGTTGTGCATACTGGAACTGCTCCTTCACTTCGGATTGGAACAAACTCTTTATCGACGCTACGGCAACTAAATTTGTCGCTTCTTCCAAGAGATTTACCAAAGAAGAAATACCCGTCGGCTCGCTTATCATCATCGATAAAGGCTGGCAGTACCGTTCAGACGCATGGAAAGACGAAAACAAACAAGCTTCTCGTCCGAACAACGTAACCGTCAGAATGGTGGAAGTAACCGAAGAATGGTGGAGCGACTATATTTACAGATCGTTCAACGTATCCCAAGTGGGCACTCCTTCGCTTGTCAACAAATGGATCGAAGCGGCAAAAGCTCTTACTATCTACGTGCCTGAAAGCGCAAAATCGCAGAATATTCCCGATTATTACGAACAGGATAAAACGTTAATGCAAAGCAAAGGCATCGATATTTCCTCCATGAAACGCATCGATCAGATTCCCATCGCATCTTTTTACGACAGCAGGCTGTCCGCAACGCCTGTAGTAAGATACGAGGACGCCTCCTGGAAAAAGAAATTCGTGTCTTTCTCTCCGCTGACAAAAGAAGACTTGCCGAACGGATCGGTAATAATATGCGACAGCGGATATCAATACCGTCCCGACGGCTGGGAGAGTGAAGCGATGCAGGCGAACCGTCCGGGAAACGTTACTACTAACATTGTTACGGTCGACGACGCTTGGTGGGGCTCGTACATAGTCCGCGGCATCAACGTTGCAAAGCAAGGAACTCCGGAAGTTTATATGAACGCCTACGAAACGTTTAATCACGTCCGCATTTATATCCCGGCGTGACCGTGAAAAGAAATAACGCAAGAGTAAAAATAACAATTTTGTAGAAAAAAATCGCGCTCCGACATATATATTATCGTCCGGGGCGCGGTTTTTTTGCTCTATACCACAAACGCGGGCTTTTGTCAATAGTTTTCACAAAAATTTTTTAAAGAAAATTTTAAAGAAAACTATTGTAATTTTCGCTCGTTTAGATTATAATATCGACGTAAACAGGCTCGGCTATTGCCTGCGGTGTGCGTGAGAAACCTAAATTTTGGAACCGCATTTTATCAAAAGGGATTGCTTGTACGCGTGAATATGTCAAGCCATAGTCTTGCCTCTCGGCAACACAGGTGGAAGACAAAAAACACGGTCGGCTTGCCCACCTGCTGCGGCGGGTTACAGAAAAGGTTTCTTTCACGGCTCTCGCGGGTCTTTTATTTTAAAAATTACGTATTTGCGCAAATAAAAATCGGACGCTTTTCGCCCGAAACGCCTTTATATTAAACTTAACGCCGCGGCACA
>JBJFAC010000230.1:0-2773 GCA_051887715.1 Candidatus Neoclostridium sp. | reverse complement strand
TCCGAACGCAAAGCCGGTGTATTTATCGGGATCCACGTCGCAGTTTTTAAGCACGTTGCGGTTGACCATACCTGCGCCGAGAATTTCGATCCAGCCGGTGCCTTTGCACACTCTGCAACCTTTTCCGTGGCAATAAGGGCAGGAAGCGTCCACTTCGACACTGGGTTCGGTGAACGGGAAATAAGACGGGCGGAAGCGCGTTTTAGTGTTATTTCCGAAGAAATACTTGGCAAATTCGTCCAACATTCCTTTCAAATCGCACATAGTGATGTTTTCGTCCACCACCAACCCCTCTATCTGATGGAAAACGGGCGAATGAGTAGCGTCGATATCGTCCGAGCGGTAAACTCTGCCCACGGTTATCATTTTAATGGGCGGTTTGTTATTCTCCATCGTGCGGATCTGTCCTGCCGAGGTCTGGCTGCGGAGAAGAATTCTGTCCGTAATATAAAACGTATCCTGCATATCGCGCGCGGGATGATCGGCGGGCGTATTCAGCGCTTCGAAATTGTAATAATCGGTTTCGATCTCCGGCCCGTCTATTTCGATAAAGCCCATCGAGATAAAGAAATCTTCCACTTTTCTTTTGATCTGGGAAAGCGGATGGAGATTGCCCGTTTTTAACTGTCTGTCTATCGAAATATCGATTTTTTCCGCGTTCAACCGCTTTTCGAGCTCTTTTTTGCGGATAGCTTCGATTTTTTCGTTCAAAAACTTCTCTACTTTCATTCTGGCGTCGTTGACCAGCTTGCCGAAAGCAGGACGCTTGTCCGCAGGCAGATCGCGCATGTTTTTCATAAGCTCGGTAAATTTACCGCTCTTACCTAAAAGCGCGACTTTAAGGTCGTTTAGCGTTTTCCGATCGTCGGAAGCGGTAATCTGACTTTCCGCTTCGCTTACAATCACTTCAATTTTGTTGTCTTCCATAAATCCTCCGATAATAAAAAATCCCGTCGCCGAAAAAGCGTCAGGACGAGAATAATTTCGTGGTACCACCTGATTTTATCCGTAAAACGGACCTCGTTGTATCCTTAACGCGGAATTACGGCGCAACCTACTGTAATTTCAATTGCGCGGCTAAACGGTGAATATCTTATTTTGCCGTGCGTTCTTTCAGCCTTCGGAACGCTCTCTGTCTTTTGGCAAATTTCTTGTGCCGTCTCACTGCCTTTAATTAGATTATACCACAGTTGCGGATAAAAATCAACCGTTTTTAATTACATTTTTATGCGTCAGGGGCTTAAATCGTATATTTTCGTGCCGGAAACGTACTCCGGTACTCTGCCCGACATAATGCAGTCCACAAGCAGTATTTTAGTTGTAACCGTGTTTTTTACGGGCATACCGGGAAGCAAAAGATTTACGTGCGATATGACGTTAAGAATTATTTTATAGTGAACGTTGTTGATACCGACGTTTTCGCCGATTACCTCGTAGTCGTGGCAGACGGCGCTTGCACCGCTGACGGTTACTTGTATTTCAGGTCCGCGCGAAGCAAAAAGTACTATGCCTGACATAGTACCTAAATTAAGTGAAATTGTCGTATATTGCGCCGAATTTAACAGTTTTTGAGCATTTTGACAAACGGACAGCGCAAGAAAATTGATTTTTGTCGAATCAATTTCAACGGTGTTTTCGTTTGTTTTTTTAAATATTCCGGATATTAAATCACCGTCTTTATAAGAGGTTAATGCTTGGTTTGCACCGGCGTATACCGCTTCTCTTGCCTTAATTTCCGATTTTACTTTACATTCTTCAATCGTAACGGGCAGAATACATTTATCGTAAAAACAGATTATTCCGGCAAGAGCGACGGATATAATTAACAATATTTTAATCAATAATCGCTTTTTCTTTTTCACACATATAAATATGCGGCGTAAATCCTAAAGGTTACTTTATTTCGTTTTAGGATAGAAAATCAGCGTGGCAAGATAGCTGGCTACAACCGCCACTCCTATTCCGTAGGCTGTTTGAATCAGTCCTCCCGCAAAAGCGCCGAAAACTCCGCTTACTCTGGCTGCTTCTATTGCGCCTTTCGCAAGCGCCGCGCCGAATCCGACGATAGGCACGCTTATTCCCGCCTGTGCAAACGAATATATTTTATCGTACAGTCCAAGCCCCTCTAAAACGATGCCTCCGATAAGAAATATTACGAGTATTCTCGCGGGAGTAAGCTGCGTTTTTATCACCAAGATCTGAGCAAGCATACACACGAAACCGCCCACCGCAAATACTAACGCGTAGGTCGTAAGCATTTTTAAAATTTCACTCATAGTCATCTCCTTTCAAACAACACTCCGTGACTTATGCACGGAATAGTCTCTCCCTGATAGCAGCATTGCGTATTCATAAGCGCTCCGGTAGCGAAATACGCGACTTTTTTATACTCTCCCTGCTCCATTTTATCGAGAATAAACGAGTTAATCGCCGAAGCGCTGCAGCCTGCTCCGCTTGCGCCCTGGTAACAGTTCTGGTCGACGTAGTATAAAAGCGTTCCGCAATCGACGTAGTTTCGTCCAAGAGGCAATCCTTCCTTTTTCATCAGCGAACGCAGTAAATCCGATCCGAGCTTACCGAGATCGCCGGTAACGATCAGGTCGTAATCTTCCGGCATAGTTTCGGTATCCAGCAAAAACGCTTTAATAGTATCGCACGCCGCAGGTGCCATTGCCGCGCCCATATTATTCAGGTCTTTTAAGCCGTAATCAACTACTTTACCGTAAATTGCTTTACTGACGAATACGTCCGATCGATACGCGGATGACAATAC
>JBJFAC010000229.1:0-2786 GCA_051887715.1 Candidatus Neoclostridium sp. | reverse complement strand
TACAGGAGTAAAATTATGACCTTTAATAATCCTCAGGTTCAGGACGCTTTCGACGAATACAAGCTTATGCTTGCCGACAGCATGGATCACCTTAAAATCGATCTCGGAGCCATTCGCGCAGGCAGAGCAAATCCTCAGATACTCAACAAGGTGTACGTGGACTATTACGGAACGCAGACTCCGCTTAATCAGATGTCCAATATTACCGTTCCCGAAGCCCGTTTGCTTCAGATTTCGCTTTGGGACGCAAGTATGATCAAAGCGGCTGTAAAGGCTATAAACGAATCCGACATCGGTATTACCCCCACTGACGATGGAAAGGTTATACGTCTCGTTTTTCCGCAGTTGACCGAAGAGAGAAGGCGCGATTTGTCCAAGCAGGTGCACAAAATCGGCGAAGAATATAAAGTCGCTCTTCGTAACGCACGCCGCGATATTCTCGATAAGATCAAAGCCTTCAAAAAAGACAATCTGATCACCGAGGACGACGTTGATACCTACGGAAAAGAAGTCCAGAAAATTCTGGACAAAAACGTTGCCGATATCGACGCTATCGTAAAAAATAAGGATGCCGAAGTCTTTGAAGTCTGATCGGTTTAACGTTCTTCCAAAGCACGTAGCGTTCATTATGGACGGCAACGGCAGGTGGGCTACGGAACGCGGTCTAAGCCGCGCAACGGGGCATTCTGCAGGTGTTAAAACGCTTAAAAACACGGTAAAAAACGTTTTTTCGCTTGGAATACCGTATATGACCGTATACGCGTTTTCCACCGAAAATTGGAAGCGTTCGCCCGAAGAAGTCGATTCGCTGATGAAACTGTTTCGTCTCAGCTTTGCAAGATATTTCGATAAGCTTATTAAAGACGGAATAAAAGTAAACGTTCTGGGCGACGTTTCGGCGTTCCCCGAGGACTTACGACTGCTGGTCAAAAAGACTGCCGATACGCAGATAGCGGAAAGAAAGGGAACGCTTAACGTGGCAATGAATTACGGCTCAAGAGACGAAATCATTCGCGCCGTTAATACTGCCGTGGAGCGAGGGGAAAGGGTGGACGAGAAGTCCTTTTCCGATTTGTTATACACGGCGGGAATGCCCGATCCCGATCTCGTTATCCGCACCAGCGGAGAAATGCGCCTTAGCAATTTTTTGCTTTACCAGATAGCGTATTCTGAATTGTATTTTTGTAAAAAGTATTGGCCCGATTTTAACAAGTCGGACCTGTATTCCGCTCTTCATTCTTTTGAGGAGCGCAATCGTCGATACGGAAAGGAGTAATATGAAACAACGCGTTATTACCGGGTTATTTATAGGCGTTGCGTACGTCGGGACGGTGTTGGGCTCTATTTATTGGAGCCCGATGGTTTTTGACGCGTTTGCGCTGTTTTTGATGTTCGCCGCAGGTTTCGAGGTGAGCAAATGCCTGAAAAACAAACTCGGCGGTGCCGTAAACTTCTTGCTTGCGACTTTCGTTGTCCTGGAATACTTCGTTTACAAGGTCGTTGATAGTTTCGCCGGACTAAATCAATCGCTGATTGCCGTATTCGTGCTTACGCTGCTTAATGCGGTCGTTGCGCTCAATTATACTATGTTTTCCAAAAAGCACGACGTCAAAGAAGGCGCGGCAACCTGTTTTACGCTTGCGTATCCCGTTCTGCCGTTGTTTATAATGGCGTCGTTGGCTTATTTACCGAGCGGCTTTTCGTCCGGAATGATAATTCTTGCATTTTTGTCAACTTCGTTTGCCGATATGATGGCGTATTTCGTCGGCTCATTATTGAAAGGTCCGAAATTCTGCCCAGAAATAAGTCCGAAAAAGACGGTTTCCGGTGCGGTAGGCGGCTTGCTGGGCGGAATAATTGCCGGAGTAATCGTTTGCATTCTCGGCAGATTTAATCTTCTCAGAGTAATTCCTTTCAGCGAAAATTTATGGCTGGACGCGCTTAACTGGTGCCTTATCGGACTTGGCAGCGCGATTTTCTGCGAAATGGGCGATCTTACTTCCTCTTACGTCAAAAGAGTGTGCGGAATTAAAGACTTCGGAAAAATCTTGTCCGGTCACGGCGGATTTATGGACAGAATAGACGGGCTTATCGTTTCGTCCGCGTTTATTTTCGCGTACGCTTCGGTTGCGGCGGTAATACTATGAAAAACGTAGTAGTTCTGGGCAGTACCGGCTCGATAGGCACGCAAACTCTCAGCGTTATCGCCAAAAATCCGGAAAAATTTCGCGTGCTGGCTCTTCTTGCTTATTCGAGCGCAGACAAATTATCCGAGCAGGCAAACGAATTTCGTCCCGAATACGTAGGTTTATCGGACGAAAACGCCGTAAAAAACTTAAAACTGAACTACAACGCCGAAGTACACGGCGGAAGCGATACTGCGGCGCTTTTTGCTTCGCTTGACAAAGCGGACGTAGTAGTTTCCGCAATCACCGGAATGAACGCGTTCGACGGCGTCGTTTCGGCAATAAAACACAAAAAAACGGTTGCTCTTGCCAGCAAGGAAGTACTTGTTTCGGGCGGAGAATACATAACCGCTCTGTCAAAAAGTTCAGGCTCGTCAATTTTGCCTGTGGACAGCGAGCATTCCGCCGTCTGGCAATGCCTGGACGGTAAAAACCCCGATTCCGTTGATAAAATAATACTCACTGCCAGCGGCGGACCTTTTTATTCGGTTAACCGCGCGGAAGATTTGAAATCAATAACGCCGCAGCAGGCGGTGCGCCATCCTAATTGGCAGATGGGCAAGAAAATTTCGGTAGACAGCGCCACTATGATGAATAAGG
>JBJFAC010000228.1:0-2800 GCA_051887715.1 Candidatus Neoclostridium sp. | reverse complement strand
AATCGCGCCCGAAAACAGGCACCCCGCCGTGGACGAGGGAGCGGCTCTTGCCGGCGTTCGCGTCTATTACGTCAGGACGCGGCAAAAAAACGGTTTGCAGATGCCCATAACCGCCGAAGAAATCGAAAGTCAGTACCGAATGCACGGCGACGCAGCGGCGGCGCTCGTCGTCAGCCCCGATTATTACGGCTTTACCGCGGATCTCGGCAAAATACGCGAAACGTGCGACAGGCTGGGTATTTATATGCTGGTCGATTCGGCGCACGGAGCGCATTTCGCTTCGCTTGACCGCTTTAAAAGCGACAAGCCCGTGTTTCCCGATTCGGCAACGCGTATCGCGGACGCCTGCAATCTAAGCGCGCACAAAACCATGCGCGCGTACACGCAGTCGGCTTTTCTTGCCGTAAACGACGAAAGACTGACGGAAAAGGCGGATTACGCGCTTAAGCTGCTGGGGACCACCAGCCCGTCCTATATTCTGATGGGACAGTTGGAAAAAGCCGTGGAGTACGAGCGCGAAAACGCCGAAAAATACCGTTTGCTTGCCGCGGCGATAGATAAATACGTGGTCGGAGAGAATTTCGAGCGCGTCGTAAACGACGATCCGATGCGTATAGTGGTCGGTTTTGAAAAAATCGGACTAAGCGGCGCGGCTGTGTACGAGGCGCTTGCGAAAAGAGGCGTATACGCCGAGAAATACGACGCAAAATACGTAGTGTTCATCGTTACGTTAAGCGACGAGCCGGAGAAGATCGAACTGCTCGGGGAGGAACTGAGAAGGATATGTTAGGTAAATTCGTGACCATCGAAGGCTGCGAGGGAGTGGGAAAGTCCACGCAGGTCAAAAAACTCAATGAATACCTGTCCGCGCGCGGAATAAAAGCGGTTTTCACCCGCGAACCGGGCGGCACGCCTATTTCCGAGCAGATCCGCTCGATCATATTGAATTCCGAAAACGCAAGTATGGACGACGTGACCGAGCTTATGCTGTACGTTGCGGCGCGCCGTCAGCATACAGCTCAATTTATAAAGCCCGAGCTGGAAAAGGGCAATCTGGTTATATGCGACAGATACGTGGATTCGACCACGGCGTATCAGGGCTATGCGAGAGGGCTGGGAGCGGAAACTGTGGAAAGGCTTAACGCTCTTGCCGTGGGCGACGTAAAAATCGATCTTACCGTATTTCTGGATTTTCCGCCCGAACAGGCGTTTGCCCGTAAAGGCGGACGGGACGAAGGCGACCGTCTGGAAAACGAAAAAATGGACTTTCACAAGCGCGTGTACGAGGGCTTTTGCAGGATTGCCGAAAGACAGCCGGACAGAGTGATCCGCCTGGACGCAAGCGGCACGAAACAGCAAACGCACGAAAAAATAATCGCGGCTTTGACGGAGCGGGGCATAATTCCGCCGGAGAACGACTGATGATGCGCTATATTCGTCAGATCGAAAACAATTACGCCGTCGCCAAAACGCTGGAAAAGATAAGAAACGGCGGCGTTTCGCACGCGTACTCGATCGTTTCGGAGGACGAGTACTCCGCAAAGGTTGCCGCAATGCTGATAATTTCGGCAATTTCCGGCGCGGATACGGAGCGGTTGGAGCGCGGCGGCTACGCCGACGTGAAAACCTATCCGTCGGAGCGCGACAAGGTGCTTACCGCGGATATAGACGATCTGACGGACACCGCGTTCGTTACGCCCACCGAGCTTAATTATAAATTCTATATAATAGAAAAAGCGTCCACGATGAACGAAAGCGCGCAGAACAAGCTGCTTAAAACGCTGGAAGAAGCGCCTTCTAAGGTCGTTATAATACTGCTCGTGACCACGGCGTTTGCGATACTGCCCACGGTCTCGTCGCGTTGCAACCGCGTTGAGATCGCGCCCGCGCCCGACGAAGAAATGAGGCGCGCGCTTTTAGAGTACTACGGCGAAACCAATCTCGATCTTGCCGTTTCGCTGTCGGACGGTTATTTCGGAACGGCGGAAAAAGTGCTATCGGACGAGGAATACGCAAAGGATCTGGAGCTCGCCGTCGAAACGCTGCTTTGTATGAAAACCAGCAAAAACATTCTTTCGTACTCGAAAAAGTGGTGCGACCGCGCGAAAACTCTGCCCGACGTGATCGACTGCACGTCGCTGTTGCTGCAGGACTGCGCGTCCGCGTCGCTGGGGCTTACCGAAAGAGTGCGGCTTAAAAGTCGCCTTAAGGACGTAAAATCGTTGTGCGGCGAATATACGGACGAATGCGCGGCGCTCATTCAACCGCACTTGTGGGAGGCAAAGAAAAAATTATCGCAATACTGCTCGGCTCAGACGGTAGTCGATCAGTTATTGTTCAAAATATTGGAGGTAAAGGCAAAATGCCGAAAATCATAGGAGTTAAGTTCAAAAAATCACCCAAAATCTATTATTTCGAGGCGGGCGAGCACGAATACAAAGAAAACTGCGGCGTAATCGTCGAGACGGCGCGCGGAGTGGAATTCGGCGAAGTCAAAATTCTGCCCACGGAGGTGCCCGAGGATAAAGTCGTGTCGCCGTTAAAGCCGGTAATACGTCTTGCAACCGAAAAGGACTACGCAACCGAGGCTAAGAACGCCAAAAAGCGCGACGAAGTATATCCGCTCGTTGAAAAAAAGATAGAAGAAAGCAAACTGAAAATGCGCCTCAGCGACGTCGAATACACGTTTGACGGCAGCCGTCTCATCGTGTACTTCACCGCAGATAACCGCATCGATTTCCGCGATCTCGTCAAGGAGCTTGCGTCCTCGTTCCACACGCGAATAGAACTGCGCCAGATA
>JBJFAC010000227.1:0-2806 GCA_051887715.1 Candidatus Neoclostridium sp. | reverse complement strand
TTATCGAACGGCTTTTAAGCGCGCCGCCGATCTGCGTTTGCCGTATTATTTCTTCCGCAAGCGCGTCGGTGTCTCCGCAAATATCGTCCAGCGAATATTCGTAAAATGCTCCGCCGTCGTTGAGCTTTACCACGAATCCGCAATCGGACTCCGGCAATTCGCCCACGGACGAAGTCTTTTTGTTCACGCGGACCGCACAGCTCGTGACGTGACTGCCCAGTATTCCCACGTACGAATACTTCTCTCTCAGCTTTTTCGCGAGAGCCTGACACGCCGGCGTGCGGCTTTCTAAAAATTTATCAGACATAATGGTCTCCTCGAAAATCCGTAGATTTTCTTTTCACCGAATATTCTACCATATCCCGACGGTTTTGTCAAATACTATGAAAGCCGAGCGCCCCCGACTTATTACGGAAAAACGCGCGGAGAAATTCGGGATTATCGCCTTTTACGCTTGCTTTCGGCTTGATTGTATGCTATAATACGCTTAAGCGGCGACGTTGCCGCAAAGGAGACTTATTATGGAAAAATGGAGCAAAGAAAAAGCGTGGGAATGGTATAATTCACGCCCCTGGATAAGAGGCTTTAACGGCTATCCCTCTAACTGCGTCAACAGGGTGGCGTTCTGGCAAAGCTACGAACACGAGAAGGTGGCTAAACAAATCGAATACGAATTCGACCTTGCCAAAAAAACCGGGTTTAACGCCGTACGCACGATTGTTATGTTTGAAATATGGCTGTACGAGCACGACAGCTTTATGAAAAATCTCGAAGAGTATATCGCCTTGGCGCATAAATACGGCATCGGCGTTATGCTCGTTTTCGGTAACGACTGCAACGTTCCCAAGGACTTTTATTCGTTCCGATTGGGCGAACAAAATATCGATTGGGGCTATCACAGCGGTATTAAACGCGGTCAGCACTCCGCAACTCACGAAACGAAAGGCTATCAGCTGAACGACGAGCCCGAGTTTTTCGACAAATTCTGCGATATGGTAAGCGAAATTGCAGAAAAATACGCTCACGACGAGCGCGTTGAAATCTGGGACGTCTGGAACGAAGTGGGCAATTCGAGGCGAGGTATGACGTCCGCGGCTCTTATGAAAAAATGCTTCGAGATAATCCGCTCGTTCGATCCTATTCAGCCGCTTACCGCGGACTGCTGGACTTACGACGCCGATTTACAGCCCTACGCCGAAGAACAACTGCTCGCGCTGGAGCTCAGCGACGTCATTACTTTCCACTATTACGGAAGCTACCCGAATATGGTGCGGATAATCAAAAACCTGAAGGAGCGCTACGACCGTCCGCTTATCAATAACGAATGGCTCAACCGCATCGAACACAATAACGTGGACGAAATATTCCCCCTTTTCTATCTGGAAAAAGTGGGCTCGTACCATTGGGGACTTATTCAGGGCTATACGCAAACCTACGAACCCTGGGGCTGCTATATGAAAGAAATAGCCGATCCCGATTATCACGGCGATAAGGACTTTACAAAGTGGCAACACGATCTCTACCGCTTTAACGGCTTGCCGTATATCGCAAAAGAAATTAAACTCATTCAAGAGTTTTCCGCGCTTGCCGATAAGGATTTTGAAAACAGGAAAAAATAAAATAGGATTTGATATCAGAAAGGTCCGCGACGATTATTCCCGTTCGGACCTTTTTTGTAAAAGTTATTGATTTTCATCGCCGTTTTTTTCGGCGGCCATCTCTTCACGTTTAGTTCCGCCGCAAGGTCAATTAAAAATTTATTATATGGAAACAATGGTTGAAGCGTGGGCGTTAATTTTCGCTGACGGTCTCGCCTTTCCAGTCGAGGATGCCGCCAAATTCCACGACGTTAGTGTAGCCGAGTCCGACCAGCTTTTCCGCCGCTTGTTTGCTGCGCCGACCGCTGCGGCAATACACCATAATCAGTTGATTCTTATCGGGGAGCTCCGGGATTGCGGTCGTTCCGATTGTTTCGTTGGGAACGTTAACGGCGTTAGGAATGTGTTTTTCGGTAAATTCCTCGGGCGTGCGCACGTCGAGAATAATATATCCGCTCTCCTTTTCCATCATACTAACCGCCTCGTCCATACTGATACTGCGGTAGGATTTTGTTTGACCGCACGCTACAACGCAACCGGTAAACATCACGGCGGAGAGTAATATCGGCACTATTTTTTTCATAATCCGTCTCCTTGATCGTTATTAAACGTTCATTCCACCCTTATAAACACGGAATGTAAAGCCTGTGCTAATAATTATACCATAAAACGTTTTCTCTGTCAATATCATTCCGCTAAAAAAAGCGGCAAATCTACTGCCGCTCCTTTTTGCGTGGTATTACGTCTTTGAAAGACTATATCCTCTCTCCGATTGTCGGTTAAATATAATTTATCTTAGCTCCTGTAAGAGTGGAATTTCCACCACCGATTTGTATCTTATTCCACTGATCCTCCGTTCCTTTATAATTGACCTGAGTAAGGCTATCACAACCCCAGAACGCAGATTCGCCTATGGAAGTTACGCTGTTCGGGATTGTTATGCTCGTTAGACCGCTGCAATTAGAGAACGCAAAAGAGCCTATGAAAGTTACGCTGTCCGGTATCGTTATACTCGTTAGGCCGCTGCAATTATCGAACGCATAAGAGCCTATGGAAGTTACGCTGTTAGGTATCGATATACTCATAAGACTACTACAACCGCTGAACGCAAAAGAGCCTATGGTAGTTACGCTTCCGTCGGAAGGTATAATGGTGTTTTTGCACCCTAAAACCAAAGTTTTAGTTTTCGTTTCTATCAGACAGTTTCC
>JBJFAC010000226.1:0-2807 GCA_051887715.1 Candidatus Neoclostridium sp. | reverse complement strand
CAAACGCCTTATCAAACCTGCAGGACAGAATTTGATAAGGTATGCCCGAAATATAAACGGTTTTGAGTTTTTTATACCGCAGCATATCGTCGGTTATCGGAGTGACTTTAATTTCGCCCTTAATGCCGACCGCTTTGATTACCCTACCGATTACTATATTTTCTTTCATTATTCTTCAAGTATGACTACCGAATACTTTGCCTGTTGCTTATTTGCCGCCGCCTTTACGATGGTGCGGATGGCTTTCGCTATACGCCCGTCTTTTCCGATTACTTTGCCGATATCGTCTTTATCCACTTTTACGTTGATAATTCCGTCTTCGGCGAGAGTAACTTCCACGGCGTCCTTTTTATCAACCAGGCTCTTTACCATAAAGGTTACGAGTTCAGTCATATTTTACCTCTTATTCGCTCTTCTTTTTCTTAGCGTTGGTTTTTGCGGGCATCGGCTTAGCTTCGATCACGTCTGCCTTAACGAGCAAACCTCTTACCGTATCGGTGGGCTGAGCGCCGTTTGCGATCCATTTTTTAGCCTTTTCAACGTCGAGTTTTACTTCGTTTTCGTGATCCTGGGGATGATAAGTTCCGACAATATCGACGAATTTGCCGTCGCGGGGTGCGCGCGAATCTGCAACGATAACGCGGTACATCGGGTTCTTCTTGTCGCCCATACGGGTCAATCTCATTTTAACTGCCATTTTTAGTTCTCCTGTATTTTAAGTGTTTCCACAAATTTTAGACTGTTTGATTTCAGAAAGGCATTCTGAATTTTTTGTTGTTCTTCATCGATTTCATCATCGTTTTGGCTTGATCGTACTGCTTCAGCAGTTGGTTTACCTGCTGAATGGAAGTACCGCTGCCTGCGGCAATGCGCTTTCTTCTCGACGATTTAATTATATCGGGGTTTTCGCGCTCTTTTTTCGTCATCGAGCAAATGATGGCTTTGTATTTATCGAGAATATCTTCGTTGATGTCACTTTCTTTGATTTTCATTCCCGCCATGCCGGGCATCATACCGATCACGTCTTTCACGCCGCCCATTTTCTTGATGCTTTCAAACTGCACGAGAAAATCGTCAAGCGTAAATTTCGCCTGCAGCATGCGTTTTTCCATGTCCTTCAGCTGATCCTCGGACACAGCCGCCTGCGCTTTTTCGATCAGCGTCAATACGTCGCCCATGCCGAGTATTCTCGACGCCATACGGTCGGGATAGAACGGTTCGAGATCAGCCATTTTTTCGCCGACGCCGCAGAACTTGATAGGCTTGCCGGTAACCGCGCGAATGGATAACGCCGCGCCTCCTCTCGTGTCGCCGTCCAGCTTTGTCAGAATGACTCCGGTAATATCCAGCTGTTCGTCGAAGGACTTGGCAACGTTAACGGCGTCCTGACCGGTCATTGCGTCCACGACGAGCAACACCTCGGTGGGATTAACCGCACTTTTAACGTCTTTAAGCTCCTGCATCAACACTTCGTCGATGTGAAGTCTGCCTGCTGTATCGATAATAACCGTATTATAGCCCTTACTTTCGGCGTATTCGATTGCCTGTTTAGCCGTTTTAACGGGTGACTGCGTGCCCTTCTCGAAAACTTCCGCTCCGACGCTTCTTCCGACGACCTTCAATTGATTGATCGCCGCGGGACGGTAAATATCGCACGCGCAGAGCATCGGCTTTTTACCTTGTTTTATAAGGTTCATCGCAAGCTTGCCGCACATAGTCGTTTTACCCGCGCCCTGCAAGCCGCACATCATTATGACCGTTGGCGGTTTCGGACTGACTTCGAGCTTGGAATTCGTGCTTCCCATGAGGGCAATCAATTCGTCGTTTACTATTTTGACGACCTGCTGACCGGGAGTGAGGCTTTTCATAATGTCCTCGCCCACCGCTTTTTCGCTGACCGACGCGATAAATTGCTTTACGACGCCGAAATTTACGTCCGCTTCCAGAAGCGCAACTCGGATTTCACGCATCGCTTGCTTTATATCCTGCTCGGACAAACGTCCTTTCGAACGCAGTTTGCCGAAAATGTTATTCAGTTTTTCTGAAAGATTGCCGAATAAAGCCATATTACTCCTTATCGATCACGCTTTTGAGCGTTTCAGCCGCGCCGTGGCTATCGCCGTTTTCAATGCGGTCTATCGCCTCTCGCGCCGCATTACGTAGCGCCAATACCTTGCACTCTTTTTCAAAGCGGTAAAGCTGCTCGCTGCCTTTTTTAACGGCGTCAAGCACCGCCTGCCGCGATATTCCCAAATTTTCGGATATTTCCTGCAACGACAGATCGTAATCATAGTACTGCGATACTATTTCGCTTTGACGCGCGGTGAGAAATTTGCCGTAAATCTCGTTTAATACGCCCACCGTCAGGTCCTTTTGCATTGCCGTTACCCCGAAAACAAAGTGCTGTAAAGCAAATTTACTTTACAGCACTATTATACATAATATATTTTCCGTTGTCAAGCGTTTTCGCCGCCTTATTTCACCTTAATTGAGTATTTTCGATATTTTAAGGCGTTTTGTTTTTCGCTAACGGCGCTTACTCTGCCTTTTCAATCGAAAATCGCCTCGACAAACTGCCTAGCGTCAAAATCCTGCAAATCGTCGATTCCCTCGCCTACGCCGACGTACACGACGGGAGTATAGGTTTCGCCCGCAAGGCCAAGGATCACGCCGCCTTTTGCGGTTCCGTCAAGTTTTGTAAGGATTATTCCGTCGATGTCGATAGCCTCGTCAAAAACCTCGACCTGCGAAATTGCGTTCTGACCGGTCGTTGCGTCCAAAACGATATAGTTTAGTTTCTTTGCGTC
>JBJFAC010000225.1:0-2808 GCA_051887715.1 Candidatus Neoclostridium sp. | reverse complement strand
GTTCGTAGAACCGTTTGCACTGGTCGAATTGAACAACGGACTGCAAACCGCTCTCGCGGAAGAGCAGGCGGAAATAGAACGAATTTTGGTTGAGTTTTCACGCCGAGTTCGCGACGATCTGGAAAGCATAATCGTGTGTAAAAACAAAATTACTATGTGTGACATAGTATTCTCAAAAGCCATTTTTGGCGAAAAAACACATGGAATTAAGCCTTTTTTAACAAACGACGGCATTACGACATTGCTGGATGCACGTCACCCGCTTATCGATAAAAACAAAGTCGTACCCGTTTCCATAGGCATCGGAAAGGATTATTCGGCACTGCTTATAACCGGTCCGAACACGGGCGGTAAAACCGTTTCGATGAAAACGCTGGGGCTTATGTGTCTTATGGCGTATTCGGGAATCCCCGTTACCTGCAAGGAAGCAAGCATATCGGTTTACGACGAAATTTTCTGCGATATCGGCGACGAGCAGAGCATTTCCAACGAATTGAGCACTTTTTCTTCTCATATAGTAAACATCAACAACATAATCGACAACGTTACCGATAAATCGCTTGTGCTTGCCGACGAATTGGGCGGAGGCACCGACCCGACGGAAGGCGCGGCGCTTGCGATAGGAATAATCAAATATTTTGAAACGGTCGGTTGCAAAACGATAGTATCCACGCATTATGACAAGCTTAAAGAGTACGCATTATCGAGCAAAAACGTTATGAACGCCTGCATGCTGTTCGACGAAAAAACGCTTTTGCCCACGTATAAATTGGTGATCGGAATGCCGGGCAGCAGCAACGCGCTTAAAATAGCCGAAGGGCTGGGAATGAACGCGTACGTACTTCGTGAAGCGGAAAAAAATCTCGACAGCGATAAAATAGCGTACGAAAATATAATCCGATCCGCCGAACGTATCAAAAATCAAGCCGAAAAAGAAATGGCGGAGGCTAAAAGCATAAAAGCGCTTGCCGAATCGGACAGAGCGACTCTTGCCGCGGAAAAACAAAGAACCGACGCTCTCTACGAAAAAATTAAGAGTAACGCCGCCGCGGAAGTCAAACGCATAGTGTCTTCACGCGTGGCAAAAGCTGAAAATATTATCGCCGAAATGAAAATTTTATCCGAGCAGGCAAACGAGCAGAATCTTCTGGCGGCAAGAATCAAAAGAAATCAGCTGATCGATCTGGAATATAAGTTAAACGAAGACGAAAGCGTTAATTACGTTTCTTTACCGGCGGAAAAAATTAAACCAGGCACGAAAGCGATTATTAAAAGCCTGTCACAGGAGGCGGAAATACTTCAGCCCCCGAACAAAAAAGGCGAAGTAAGGGTTAAAAGCGGTAATATAACAACTTTTGTTAAGATAGACGATCTGGGCGAAATTCCGCCGAAAAAAGATAAGGATAAGCCCAAAAAAGCGCCAAAACCGCCCGTTACACCCACTGCTCCGAGCGGACTTATTCCGGAAATAATGGTAATCGGTCAGACGGTGGCGGAAGCGGTAGAAACCATAGAGCCGTATATCGTTTCCGCGCACTCGTCGCCCGACAAGATTTTGAGAATAGTACACGGAAAAGGCACTATGGCGCTTGCAAAAGGCGTTCAGGCGTATCTGAAAAGTATGCCGCTCGTCAAAAGCTTCCGTTTCGGAAGATACGGAGAGGGCGATAACGGCGTGACGGTCGTTACCGTAAAGTAGGTGAATTATGGAATATTACGAATACAACGCAAACAATCCGAAAAATAACGATAAAGGCGGCAAAACGTTTATAATATTAAAGCGTGCGTGCGTTTACGTTATTTTAATCGCCGCGGCTCTTATACTCATTCTCCTTCCCTGGAACGCGCGGGAGGGAGTGTCCCTTGAAACTGTTATCGTGTACAATATTCTCATTATTCTTCTCGTGGAATTACCGCCGATAGGTTTATATTTTCTTTTCAGAAAGCTTTCAGGGCGTTATTTCGAGTACGACTACTTTATCTACGGCGATTTGCTTAAAATCGTGCGTATTTCCAACAAAGCCGACAGAAAAGTGATGATAGACGTCAATTTGTGCGACATAGAAAACGTCGGCATTTATTTAAGCGACACTTATTCGGCGGTTTCTCAATCAGCGCACAAAGTGCACAGCTTTGCCTGCAACGCCGACAGCCCGTTTTACGCTTATATTTCAGCAAACTGCGGCGGCAAGCAGGAAATTCTCATCATCGAATACGACTACGCGTTCGTTACCGCGCTTCGCAGAATGATGAAACGCGAGTCCGCTTTCGATAAAGATCTGATTCTGCTTCTTCGTAAAACCGAGAAGGAAAATGCAAGGCTTAAATCCGAGGAACAAAGCGAAGAAAGTAAAGGCGATACCGATAAATCCGAAAATCAAAACACGGAGCACGTAAAATGATTTATCTCGACAACGCAAGCACGACTTTCGTATATCCGGAAGTCGTCGAAACGATTAAAAATTACTATACCGACGACTACTTCAACGCTTCGGCAACGTATAAGCCGGCGATCCGTATTCGTTCCGCTTTGGGCGAAGCGAGAAAAACCATCGCTTCCATGCTCGGAGCAAGCCCAAACGAAGTATATTTCACTTCCTGCGCAACCGAAAGCAATAACTGGATAATAAAAAACGGATTTAAAAACAAAAACGGAAACATAGTGATTTCTTCCGGCGAACACGCCTGCGTTTACGAAAGCGCCGTTTATATGCAAAGCAAAGGCTACGACGTCCGCTTTGCAAAACTGACTAAATACGGAACGGTGGACGAAAACGATCTCTTGTCCAAAGTGGATAAAAACACCTG
>JBJFAC010000224.1:0-12770 GCA_051887715.1 Candidatus Neoclostridium sp. | reverse complement strand
GAAAACGAAAACCGTTTTTTTCTTTCGCTTTATTCGTATAGTATTTTAAATTTAAAGGTAGTAGTAGTCGTAGTAGTGTTTGTTGAAATGTGGGAAAACCGTTTTTTTAGCAAAATTGAGCAAAAAACAGGCAAAAACTATAAAAATTAAGCCGTTTTTGAAAAAAATTTATTCACAGAAATTGTTGTTAAGTCGGTGGAAAAGTCGGAAATTTCTATGTATAACCGTGTGGAAAACGAATTTACCGAAAAAGAAAAATTTTTGTTTTTAACAGTGTTGTACACTTATCCACAGACTTTATCCACAATGTGGATAACTATATTGTGTTATTTGTGGATACTAAGTCAGAATCAAAACACGGACGAGTGATGCTCGCCACTACTTATTTACGTTTTTCTTTTTCCGTTGTCTCCCTCCGGGCTGTGTTTCTTCCAATTTCTTGGGTTGTTTGCTTCTCTTATTTGACGTGAGTTGTTTGATTTTCTCATTTCCTCGGATTGGTTACTTTTCTCTATTGCCCCGGAATGGTTGATTCTCTCATTATCCTCCCTCCGGGAGGGAGGGGGACCGCGTTAGCGGTGGAAGGAGAACGCGACTAATAAAATATATCCTTAAAGGTAAAATATGTAGGGGTGACCATCGGTCGTCCTAAAATCGTTAATTCCATAAAAGAAGAAATAACTTGTAGGGGCGAGCATTGCTCGTCCTTATTTACTATATTGTAAAACCACATTTTTACCTAAATTTTAAAAAAGACGCATTCTCCTTCAGTCGCCTTACGGCGTCAGCTCCCTCCCGGACGGAGTCAAAGAGGCGGTTGATTGTGAAATCGTTGGTTTTTACGAATTTAATTTAAGAATGCGGACGAGCAATGCTCACCCCTACAACAAACGGATAAAAATTTTTCGCTTTCTGTTTGGTTCAATCAACGGACGAGCGGTGCTCGTTATTACGGTGTTGTGAGTGATATGATAATTGAACGGGAATATCGCAAAACGCATTGCGATTTAATAAATGCGGACGACCGATGGTCGCCCCTACGGTATTGTTGGTGGAATACAACAATCGAACGGATATTGCGTCCAAACGACGGACGAGCGATGCTCGCCCCTACGGATAGTCCAAAGGTTTTTTGCTTGCCGTTAAGACCAAACGACGGACGAGTGATGCTCGCCCCTACTTATTTCCGTTTCTTTTTCCGTTGTCTCTCTCCGTGCTGTGTTTCTTCCAATTTCCTTGGGTTGTTTGCTTTTCTTATTTGACGTGAGTTTTTTGCTTTTCTCATTGCCTCGGATTGGTTACTTTTCTCTATTGCCCCGGAATGGTTGCTTCTCTCATTATCCTCCCTCCGGGAGGGAGGGGGACCGCGATAGCGGTGGAAGGAGCAAGCGACTAATAAAATATATCCTTAAAAGAAAAACCCGTAGGCGAGAGAATCGTTATACCTACGGTGTGGTGTGTTTTACAATCGAATTTACGAAAAATCGAATAATTATAAAGATAAAATCAGCCTATTTCGGCGAGGTGAGCGATATACGTCAGGTGGTCGCCCAATCTTTCTATATTGGAAACGAGGTTAATGAAAACGCTGCTGCTTTCGGGCTTACACAAGCCTTTATTAAGGCGTTCGATGTGCCCGTCGATAAGCTTTTTGCGGTACGCGTCGATTTTTTCTTCCACGCGGTTGACCTCGGGCAGAACGTTTTTATCTGCATTGAGCACGGCTTGTTTGGTTAAATTATACAAAACGGAGATCTGCGCGACCATCTGATTGAGTTCCTGAATGACGCCGTCGGAAAATTCCATATTTTTTTCCACTTCTCTGCGCGTATACTTAGTAAAATTGTCGGCAATGTCGGCGATACGCACTACGTCGCCCACGCAGTTGTGCAAGGCGGCTATTTTTTCTTCCTCTCTTTTTTGCGAGCAGAATCCGGATACTTTTATCATATAATTGATGAGATTCTGACTTAAATCGGTAGTTTTTTCCACCGTTTCGAGAATTTCGGGCGTTTTGCTTTTATCGCGTGACTGGAAAGCCTCGTACGAGCTGTTGAACGCGCTCATGGCGAGATCGGCGATGAGGAACAGTTCCTTTTCCGCCTGCGCGGTTGCGATCGAAGGCGAGGATATCATACGTTCGTCCAGATAGGTGACGGGCTCGGCTTTCTTCTTTTCTCGTACGAGCAGTTCCGAGGCTTTGACGAACAGAGAGGACATAGGCAAAAACAGAAGCGTACAAACGACGTTAAAGAACGTATGGAACATTGCTATCTGCGTTGCGGGCGACGAGAACCAACTTTGGAACGTGTATTCCATAAACGATGGCAATAAGGTAAGCACGATAAAGAACAGGATCGATCCGAACGTATTGAACATCAGATGGATAAGACCGGTGCGCTTTGCGTTTGCGCTTGCTCCTATCGACGACATAATCGCGGTAACGCACGAGCCGACGTTAGTGCCCAGAATAAAATACAAAACCTCGTTGCCGCCTCCGCCGAGCACCAGACCTGCGTCCGACATCGCTATTATTATCGAAGTGGTTGCCGAGCTGGATTGAACGACCGCGGTCATAAACGCGCCCAGAAAGAACAGTAAAAAGGGATTTCCTACGCCGGCTAAAATGTTTTGCAGCTGATCCTTGTAATCGCTCATAGAAGCGGACATAAGCGACAGTCCGATAAAAACCAGCGCGAGTCCTGCGGTGAGCAGACTGACTTTTTTTATTTTATCGTTTTTGGTAAGCATCGAAGCCAGCATTCCGATAAACGCCAGCGCCTGTATGTACTGCGTGAAATTGAACGAGCTGAGCGACGCGATGTGAGCCGTGATGGTCGTTCCTATATTCGCGCCCATAATCATCGCGGTCGCCTGCGACAGACTCATAATTCCGACGTTTACGAAGCCGACTATTAAAACCGTGGTAACGCCCGAGCTTTGCACTATCGCCGTCGTTGCCGCGCCTATTCCGGCGTTTACTATTTTCTTATCCGCCGTTTTTCCGAACAGTTGTTTTATCTTTCCCGTTGCAAGTTGTTCTATGTTTCCCGTCATTACGTGCACGCCCACGAGAAATACTCCCGTGCCGGCAAGCAATTTGACCAGAAACATAACGATATCTTCTACTGTCATAAAAACTCCTAATATGTCGCTACGGAGTTATTATAGCAAAACGGGCGCGCGTTCGTCAACCGTATTACGGGCGGTTTTTAAATCTTTTTTAAGTTTTTTTCGTTCGAAAAATCTAAAATTCGTGTAAAATTTCTGTATATAAACTTATCGAATGTTATCTTATACCTGCATAAATATTTTTAATGATTGAAGTCGTGAAATACGCGTAAAACCGAGCGACGGGTAAAATTATTGACATTTTAGTTTATTAGTGCTATAATTGCAGTCGGAAAGCGGAAAAAAGCCGCTTTTGAAAAGGAGTCGTATATTTGGCGAACAAAGGCAAAATTAAAAAATTTTTCACGCCGGTGCGAACGATAGCGCTTGGATTTGCGATAGTGATATTTATAGGAGCGGGGCTTTTTATGCTGCCCGTGTCGCTTCAAAGCGGCAAAACGCTCAGATATATCGACGCGCTGTATATGTCTACGAGCGCGGTTTGCGTCACCGGACTGGTGCCCGTCGATCCCGGAAGCACGTTTTCGTACTTCGGTCAGACCGTGCTTATGCTGCTCGTTCAGGTGGGCGGACTGGGCGTTGCGGTCATAGGAGCCGGCATCGTGCTGGCGATCGGCAAGCGTATGCATTTCCGCGAGTTAAACGTTCTGAAGGAGGGAATGAACCTCGATTCGGCGAAAGACGTTTTCAAGCTGGTAAAAAGCGTTTTTATCACTACGATGGTCATCGAGCTTAGCGGAGCCGCGCTGTCTTTTATCACGCTTATACAGCATTATCCGTTTGGAAAAGCGGCGTTTATAAGCCTGTTCCATTCGATTGCGGCGTTCAACAATTCGGGCTTCGACGTGTTCGGCGACGGGCAGAGCCTTGTCTCTTTTCAGGGAGACGTGCTTTTTAACGTCGTAACCATGGCGCTCGTCGTTCTGGGCGGAATAGGTTTTCCCGTAATACGCGAGATACTGAAGCGTCGGTTTAATTTCAAAAAGCTTTCGATGCACGCCAAAATCGTGCTTTCGGTCAGCGCCGTGCTTATTATTTCCGGCGGCTTACTGCTGAAAATAACCGAAAATATATCGTGGATGGGCGCGTTCTTTACCAGCGTTTCTACGAGAACGGCGGGCTTTGCCACCTTCGACCTTGCGAATTTTTCAAACGCCGGGCTGTTTATCGTAATAGTGTTTATGTTTATCGGAGCGTCGCCCGGATCGACCGGCGGCGGTATAAAAACGACCACCTTTTTCGTATTGCTGCAGGGCATAAAAAAATCGGCGACCAACCGTTCGGAAAAGGCGTTCAAGTACGCGATTCCGCAGGACGCGTTCAAAAAAGCGTCGGTCATAACGCTGCTTGCTGTGTCTGTGTGCATAGTGGGAACGTATCTGATGCTGCTATTCGATCCGTCGCTTACGTTTATTCAGGCGTTTTTTGAAATCGTCAGCGCGTTCGGCACGGTCGGGCTCGGTATGGGAATAACGTCGAAGCTGTCGGTTGCAAGCAAAATTTTGTGTATATTAATAATGTTCGTCGGGCGACTCGGTCCGATGACGGTTGCCACTCTTTGGAGCTTTTCGGGCGGAGAGCGCACTCGCTATCCGTACGGCAATATTTCCGTGGGTTGATTTAAGGAGAAACGGTATGAGCAAGAAAAACAATAATTTATCGTACGGCATTATCGGGCTGGGAAGATTCGGCTATGCGCTGGCAATGGAGCTTGCCAAGTCGGGCGCCGATCTCATCGTGCTGGATAAGGACGAGGAAAAGGTGCGCGCACTGCGCGAATACACCGAGAACGCGTACGTCGTCAGTTCGCTGGATAAGAAAACTCTGCTGGAAACGGGTATTCAGAACTGCGATACCGCCGTGGTGTGCATTGCAGAACAAATGGACGTGTCCATTCTTACCACGCTTCACCTGACCTCGATGGGTATTCCCACCGTCATCGCCAAGGCGGCAAGCCACGAACAGGGCGAGGTTTTGGAAAAACTCGGAGCGGAGGTCGTCTATCCCGAACGCGATATGGCGATCCGCATCGCGCAAAGGCTGGAAAACGCGCGCACGCTCGATTTCGTTCAGCTAAGCGAGCGCCTTAATATTTCCAAGCTCATAATTCCCGAAAAGCTGATCGGCAAAACGGTCAGCGAAGCCAATCTGCGCGGAAAATACGGCGTCAATATTATCGCCGTGGAAAAAGACGGCGCGGTGATCGACACCGTCACCCCGTCCTACGCTTTCAACGCGGGCGATATTCTGTTCGTTTCGGGCAGTAAGGACGGCATTAACAAGCTGCTGACGCAAACCAGCAACGAAAATTAAGCCCCGTGCAAGGTGAGAAAAAAACGTGATCGACGTGGGAAAAATCAGTTCAGTCGCGCCCGAAAAATTTCTTTCGCCCGTGCAAAAGGCAACCTACGAAACGTTGGATCGCCTGTCCGTGCACTACGAAAGAGCGGAATGCGACGCCGCGGTCACTATGCAGGACTGCGCGGCAATAGAAAAAGCGCTCTCGGTTCCGGTGGCTAAATCGCTGCTGCTGTGCAACAGACGGCAAACCGATTTTTATCTGTTCGTTATGCCCGGAGACAAGCCCTTCGTCACGAAAGAGTTCTCCTCGGCAATGGGAATTTCGCGCGTTTCGTTCGCTCCCGGCGAGTGTCTCGGCGAAAAATTGGGCGTTTCGGTGGGCGCGACCACCGTTTTCGGTATGCTCGCCGACGGCGCAAAGCAAGTGACGTTGGTATTCGACAGAGCCGTGCTCGAACGCGAATTTATCGGCTTGCCGGACGGCACCACCACCTGCTATATGAAAATAAGAACAAGCGACCTTATTAACGTCTTTCTGCCCGCCGTTCACGTCGATTATAAAGTAGTTTTCTGAGTTTATATAAAGTAAAGCGGCTTGATTTTTTTTCGTGCCGCGCCGAAAACGGAAGAAGTCGTAACGGAGAAAACGTATGCAAAACTTTGGATTATCGATGTTGTGGTTCTGGATATGCTACGTAATTGTCACTTGCGTCGGCATTCTTCACACCGTATTCAATATTTACGTATTAAAAATGAAGCCTATGGACGAAAACGGTATGGGCGAAGGTTATGAAAAAACGAAGCCGTGGCATCCCTTATACAATATCGTTTTGTTTTCCGTCTTCGGTTGGATTTATATGAACGGGCTTGCCGAACCGACAATATCCGAGGCTTTGATTACGGGAGCAATATGGGCAGGTATCTGCGTAGTATTCGACGTATTCGGCTGGGTGATAATCAAGCATCCGTGGAGCTTGTCCTTCAAAGAATTTTACGTTGACTATCAACCGTGGATAACGCTGATATATCTTGCTATATTCGCAGGACCTTTGGTCGGATATTTATTTACGCTGATTTGATAAACGCCTTTACGCTGATTTGATAAACGCCGCTTTGCAGGGCTATGGCATTTGCGGCGGAATGTTTTTAAAAGCATATAACGTTATATTAAACGGAATAAAGCCGCGTGTTTTCCGCGGCATAAACGAAAAAGGATAGCAAAACCGGCGCTATCCTTTTTGTATGATTTTCTATAAAAAACTGAAAAATCGTTAAAATTCAAAAATTATTTTACGTTTACGTCTCTTGTGGCGACGAAGTTTACGCCTGTGCCGAGCACGTTTTCGAGCACGATATCGCCGATATGCACGGGAGCGGTAAGCGATACGCCGCCGAGCGCTTCGAGGCTTTTGAAAATAAGCTCTTTTGCGATGGGCTTATCGGTTTTGACGCTAACCATAACGCAGTCGCCGCCGCTTAATTTCACCGACGAAGTGACCGTTCTCGTGGGGGCGGTAAGCTCGGTTATCGCGTACATTTCGCCGCGCGGACAGCCGTTGCCCGTCACCGCGAAGCCGCTTTCTTTACTTTCTACGTTCAATCTGCAACCCATCGGGCAGCAAATACAAATAAGTTCGGTCATTACTGCTCACCTCCGTTAAGTCCCACCGAAATCTCCTTTGCCTTTCTCAGCCGAGCGACCTGTTCGCCAGTCAGCGGCAGATTTTCCATTTCGCCGGGAGTTACTACTCTTCTCTTTTTGGAAACCAGCACTTCTCCGTCGGCGATCACCTCCAGACGGACGTTCTTTTTAACCGAGCCCACGCGCATTTTAAGCGAAAGCTCGTTGTTTTCGTCCGTGCGGTTAAGCTTTTGAGGCACGACGTACCGAACTCCGCCGAAGGTGGCGAAGGCAACCGTTTCGGCTTTGTCGGCGTTGCCCGAAAGAATATACCGGGCTGCCTTTACGCCCGCCGTTTCGCTTTCCTTGCTGACGAAATCGACGAGATCGTGAACGTGCAGAACGTTGCCGCACTCGAACACGCCTTCGACGTTGGTCATCATATCGTCGTCCACCTCCGCGCCGCCGGTTATCGGGCTCATAGCCACGCCTGCGCCGCGAGCAAGTTCGTTTTCGGGCAAAAGTCCCACCGAAAGCAGAAGCGTGTCGCACTCTATTTCCGTTTCCGTGCCGGGCACGGGGCAGAGCTTTTCGTCCACGGCGGCGACCGTCACGCCGCTGACTCTGCCGTCCTTCGCGCTGATTTTCGTGACGGTGTGCGACAGCATAAGCGGAATGCCGTAGTCGTTGAGACATTGCACTATATTGCGGTTAAGTCCGGAGGAATAAGGCATCAGTTCCACGCAGGCTTTTACTTCGCAGCCCTCGAAGGTCATACGACGCGCCATTATAAGACCTATATCGCCGCTTCCGAGAATTACAATTTTTCTGCCGGGCGTCAAGCCCTCCATATTGACCAGTCGTTGAGCGGTTCCGGCGGAATAAATGCCGGCGCAGCGTGCTCCCGCGATATTGATAGCGCCTCTGGGGCGTTCGCGGCAACCGCACGCGAATATTACCGCCTTGGCTTTAACGGTCACGACGCCCTGCTCGGCGTTTACGTACGTCACCTCTTTTTCGCGCGTGACGTTGATTACCGTGGTGCCGACGAGACATTCGATATTCCTCTGTCGCACCTGATCGATAAAACGCTGTGCGTATTCGGGACCTGTCAGTTCTTCCTTGAAGGTGTGCAAGCCGAAGCCGTTGTGCACGCATTGATTGAGTATGCCTCCGAGACGGGGCTCGCGTTCGAGTATCACCATATCGCGTATGCCGGAGTCGTAAGCGCCCATTGCCGCGGCAAGCCCGGCAGGGCCGCCGCCTATGATTACGAGATCGCGGTTAATCATTGTTCTTTCCCTCCTCGAGGCGGTCTATGAGAAGATAGCTGCCGCTTCCGTTCTTAGTTACGTCCTTGCGATCGATTTTAAGCTCGCGAGCGAGAATTTCCATTATTTTCGGCGTGCAGAAGCCTGCCTGACATCTGCCCATACCGGCGCGCGTTCTGCGCTTTATTCCGTCCATATCCCTTGCTCCGGGCGTGCGGCGAATAGCTTCCACAATTTCGCCCTCGGTAACCGTTTCGCAACGGCAGACCATATTCCCGTAAAGCGGATTTTCTTTTATGAGAGCGCGCCTCTGCTCGTCGGAAAGCGCCGAAAAATGCGGTATACCCTTGCGCTCGGAAACGAACGTGTTCTTTTCCTCCAGACCGAGATAGCCCGATACCCAGATGGCAAGATCCTTGCCGATCGCGGGCGCGGACGACAGCCCCGGCGACTCAACGCCCAGACAGTTGTAAAAGCCCGGCACTTCGGTTTCGCCGATGACGAAATCGCCCTCGCTGGAATGCGCGCGCAGTCCGGCGAACTGAGTGATCACGCCCCTTTTCGGCAGATCTTCCACGGTAAGGGAAGCCTGGCTCCAGGCGGCGGCAAGTCCTTGCGCGGTCGTGTCCACGTCCAGCTTGCCGGGTATGTCGGTTGCCGTGGGACCCACCAGAATATTGCCGTGCGTCGTCGGAGCGACCAGAACGCCCTTTCCCATAGCCGTGGGGAGCTGGAAAAGCGTGGTTTTGGTGATCGAGCCGTACGCCTTGTCCAAAAGCTCGTATTCGCCCTTTCTCGCCGTGATAGCGTATTTTTTCTCGCACAGCATATTGTTTATAACGTCGCTGCAAACGCCGGCGCAGTTAACCACCGCTTTCGCCGTGTAACGACAGCCGTCCTCGGTTTTGACCACGAACAAGCCGTCCTCGTTGCGAAGCGAAATAACTCTCTTGTTGAACTCGAAATGCACGCCGTTGGTCGCCGCGTTCTCCGCGTACGCAATCGCCATTTCGTACGGGCTGACTATGCCCGAGGTGGGAACGTAAAGCGCGCTTACCACTTTCGGGCTTATGCGGGGCTCGATCGCGCGCGCCTCGTCGCCCGAAATTATTCTAAGACCGCTCACGCCGTTCTGCTTGCCCTGGGCGAGCAATTTTTTAAGCTCGGCGTCGCCCTCCGGGGAAAAGTTGAGCACCATTGCGCCGTTCTCCTTGTAGGGGAAGTCCAGCTTGCGCGACATCTTGGGAAAAAGTCCTGCGCCGCGCACGTTGTAACGCGCCTTGAGCGTTCCGGGATGAGCGTCGAAACCGGCGTGCACTATGCCCGAATTTGCCTTGGTTGCGCCCACGGCTACGTCGTTGCCCTTTTCCAGCACGAGCACGTCCGCCTGATAGCGCGAAAGCTCTCTCGCCGTAACGCAGCCCGTGACGCCCGCGCCGATTACTATTACGTCTGCCATTTGTTTACCTCCATAAAAAAAATTGCCCGAATACGCCGAAAAATACGACGATCGCGCAACTCCTGATACTCCTGTTTGATCTTTCCGTGAAAAAATCTATTCAGTTCTTCTAAATTGTACCACATCGCCGACCGATTGTCAATTATTTTTCCGAGCCGACGGCTACTTTTGTAAAAATTTCCGAAAATCGTTTGACATTTGTTTGAAAATAAGCTATAATACTTTAGCATTATGCGTAACGCCCGTAGTTATGCGTAAAACGCGCTTTATGCTCGTGCTTCCGTGGCTCAGCCGGTAGAGCAATTGATTCGTAATCAATAGGTCGGCGGTTCGAATCCGCCCGGGAGCTCCATTTTTTGAGGTTTGATACCGTCGGTGTCAGACCTTTTGCTTTTTAAAGCAAGCGGGGAGCGTGCTTCGGGGGATAGGCCAAAGGGCTTTGGAAATTGGCGGTAATCGGTCGGCGGTGAGGGAAGCGTTAAGACGTAGACTTGGGGCGAGTCGGGAAAAGAGAGACGTAACGGGATAGCCGTCGCTGTCGTGACGAGGTAAAACAGGCTTGCGGCGAGTCGGGAAAGGCACGCTGCAGCGATAAAACAACAAGCTTATAGCGTAAGCGATTTTGGCGCTCTGCCGAAGGAATATTATAATATAGAAGCGTGGCGACGGGAAGAGATTTTTCTCCGATCGGAAAGTTGGTAAAAGCAAAAGACTTTGCGGGTAAGCGCAATAAGTCGACGCGTTTTGCGTTAATCAAAGTCGACGGAATAGACGCTTAAACGCTGTTTTCCGATGAACTTGAGAGAGAAAAAATTGGACATTCTTGCAAAAGCGGCGCAAAAAAAACGCGCTTGTATTTTTACGCCCGTCGGCAAAAATATGCTCGGCGTAAAAATCGGAAACGGCGTCCTTTCCGGATAAGAAAACGAAGACCGGTGCGGATATAAAAACGCTCCGATTTAGACGTGCGCTCTGAGGCTGACAGACCGCGTTTTTTTGAAGCGAAACAAGTGCGGATGCCTCGTAAAACAATAAATTCAGCGTACGAAAAAACGAGAAATCTTCGTATTTGGTATTAATTTATGCGCAACTAATACTTGTGGAAAAGAGAATAAATCAAGCAAAAAAGGCGCAAAAATCGCTTAATATAAAGCGTTTTCGGTTGTTTTTGCAATAAATACGAAGAATATTCGTGCAATACGAAAAATCTTCGTACTCAATTTTCGTCGTTTTGGGTTGTTTTTTGCCTCTTTAATTTCAGCCTGTAAAAAGCCGTGCAAAAGCTGCCGCGGTTGTCTTCGGCGTTTGTGCGGAACGCTTATTTTTTTTGCTACCGGAGATTTTTTCGGCACCGGCAACGGCGTTATCAGCGCAAAAAATTGATAAAATAAGCGCCTATACGGCTTATTTTCGGCTGTTTTTCGCCAAGGCGGCGCGCTCGAACGTTATTTTTTCGGATTTGCCGCTTTGCGCTTTTACGTAGCCTGATCTATAGCTTTATCAAACGGGTTTTGCCGCGCGGAAAGATAGCGGCGACGGCTTTTTTCGCGCCGCATGTTTGTTATACGTAACGAAAAGAAATAGAGGTAAAATATCGGCAAAATTGCCTACGAATATTTTTCGTATTTGCTTGAAAAGCGGCTTTTTTCGCCCTAAATATAGCCTTTTTTCCTGTTTTTTGCGGTTTTTTATTTTTCCCTAGCCGGGCGTATTTTTCTTAATTACGAATATTTTTCGTACTACTGAAAGCAGAAAAACGCTTCGGTTTAATATTTTACGAATAGTTTGCGTCGCTCTTTTCGGAGTTATATGCTTCCGTTTTTTTGCGTCGCTTGCTTTCTTTTATGGAAGAACGTCCGTTTAACAAAACCGTCTTTTAATCGCGTTTGTCGCAGGAGTTGCTGATTCGTGCGCATTTTTATTGTGTAAAGTGACTATATTCGTTATTGTTAAAAATAGGACTTTCTTGCTTTTTATATTACGGGCGTTTTTTGCTCTGATTTCATTTAATTTGCAGTAAAATCCCGTTGTTTTTCGCTTGATTTTTTCTTGCATAGAGTGCATTTTCGGGGAGAATAATACGGTCGGTTGCTGCAAGTTTTTGCCGTGTTATTCAGCCTTTTTTTTGGTGGCTTTTTATATTTGTAAGCGTTTTTACGGTTCGGTTTCGTGCGTTTCCGCGTCTTAAATTTGCTGTTTTTGCCGTTATTTTTGCTATTTGTTTCTTCATATTATTGCTTCGTTTATTCCTTTATGTGCCGCCGTTTGGCGCTTTTAACAAGCGTTTTTTGTTGTTTTCGGGTTTGCAGGGCGTTATTCGGCGGGCAAAAGTCGGCTTCGTTTTCCGGGACTGTTATATATTGATTTTGCGGCGCACGGCGGGCTATTTTGCTTGCATAATACGAAAAAATATCGTATAATATTAGCAGAAATTGCATTTCGGAGGCATACTATGCTGGAAATGGGCGGCAGGATCAAGCAGCTCCGCAAACAAAATAATCTCACGCAAAGCGCGCTTGCCAACCTGATGCGCACCACGCAGGACACCATTTCGCTGTGGGAGCTCGGCAAAAGCTACCCCGACGCCGAAAGTATCGTTCGTATGGCAAAACTTTTCCGCACTTCAAGCGATTTTCTGCTTGGACTTTGCGATTCGGATGAAAAAAAGTAACGTTTTTGCCTTAAAAGCGCCGTTTTCCCGATTTTTCTGCAAAAAGCGCCGCTTTTGAAAATTTCGGGCAATTTCGTTCGTCATTAAAAATTTACCAGAAATAATATTAGTTATTATTTAATAACTATTTGGAGGGCTTATGGCTATTAAAAAAGGACTTGGGCGCGGACTCAGCGCATTATTATCCGATTCCGAGCAGGAATACGATCTTGGCACGTCGGAGGATACTTCCGCTGTCGCAAGCGGAGAGAACACTCCCACCGAGATCAGTATTTCGCAGATCGAACCGAACGAAAATCAACCGCGTAAAATTTT
>JBJFAC010000223.1:0-2829 GCA_051887715.1 Candidatus Neoclostridium sp. | reverse complement strand
CGTAAAGCACGTTCCGTACAACTGCACTCCCTATATAGTATTCTCGTACGACGAGGGAGAAAGCTGGACCGCGCCCAAGCGCATAATCGGGCAAAACGGCTATTTCGTGCACAACAACGACCGCGTTATAAAGACGTCGGACGGTCGGATAATAATGAGCGTAGCGTACACTCCGTTCAAGCTTACCGAAGAGGCGGACGGAACGACCTGGAAAAAAGGCGTTATCGGACAGCCTGCCGCGGCGTGGGTATACGCGTCCGAGGACGAGGGCGATACGTGGGAAAAATTATCCGAAGTAACGTTCACTTACTGCGACCGACCGTATCTTACCGCAGGCTGGCAGGAGCCCGGCTTGCTGGAAGAGAACGACGGCTCGATAAGAATGTTTTTCCGCACCGAGCTGGGCAGAATATACGATTGCAGGTCGAACGACGGCGGCAAAACCTGGTCCGTGCCGGGACCAACCGAATTTACCGCTCCCATATCCCCGATTTGTCCCAAAAGACTGTCGTCGGGAAAGGCGCTGTACGTGTGGAATCCCGAACCATTATATAACGGCAAAAGCCAGCTTGTGGAAGGCGTGTGGACGGGCGCAAGAAATCCGCTTGCCGTCGCGGCGTTAAACGACGGACAACGCCTTAGCAAAATAACCGAAGTCGATCGCGATCCGAGAAGAGGCTTTGCCTACACCGCGATACACGAGCTGGACGACGGCTCGGTACTGCTGGGCTACTGCGCCGGAAGCGTAGAGGACAAAGGTATGCTCAACCGCCTGCGCATCAGGAAACTGAGCAGTGAAGAAGTTAAATCGCTGTAAGAAAATTACGGCATAAAAAAGGAGATAAAAATATGGTAAAAACAACGCCCGCAATGGGTTGGAACACGTGGAACACTTTCACGGGAGACATCAACGAAGAGCTTATACTGCGTTCTGCAGACAAGCTCGTGGAAAGCGGACTGAAGGACGCCGGCTACGAGTACATCGTAATCGACGACTGCTGGAGTCTGCACGAGCGCGACGCGGAAGGACGTCTGCAAGCCGATCCGGAGAAATTTCCGCACGGAATGAAGTACGTTGCAGATTACGTTCACTCCAAAGGGCTTAAATTCGGAATGTATTCGTGCGCCGGCGCGGTCACTTGCGGCAGCTATCCCGCTTCGTACGAGCACGAGTTTATCGACGCAAAAACCTTTGCGGAGTGGGGTGTGGATTACCTTAAATACGACTATTGCTTCCGTTCCATCGGCAATCCCGGACATCTTTTATATAAGAGAATGGGAATAGCGCTTGCCAACAGCGGAAGAGACATTCTGTTCTCGGCTTGCTCGTGGGGCGCGGACGACACCAGAGTATGGATCAAGGAAACGGGGGCAAACAGCTGGCGTTCGACCGGCGACATCGTGGACAACTGGGAGTCGGTAAAAAGTATAATAAGATACCAGCTTAAGTATATGGAATACAACGGTCAGGGTTGTTTCAACGACCTCGATATGCTGATCGTGGGTATGAACGGAAACGGCAATATCGGCAGAAGCGGCGGCTGCACGTATGAAGAATACTTCACGCACTTTGCTTTCTGGTGTATGTACGGCTCTCCCCTGATGCTGGGCAACGACATTCGCAGTATGGACGAAAACACCAAGAAAATTCTCACCAACAAGCAGCTTATCCGCATCGATCAGGACGCCAAGTGCTGCCAGCCGTTCTTCATCCGCAAGATGGAAAAGAACTACAAGCGCACCAACGACAACGACCTGTACTACGCAAATTATCCCGACAACGAAGTGCTTATGGCGCGTTATCTGGACGACGGCAAGATCGCGATCGGAATGTTCAACCTCGGCGACAGCGCAACCATGAAGTGGAACAGCACCTTCCTCACCGAATCCGTGGGCGTTCCCGAATCGAGCGGCAAGAAACTGCGCCTCACCGACGTGGAGACGGGCGAAATCATTACTTCCGCAAACGGCGTAGTAGCGCTTAAAAACGTTCAGCCCCATTGCAGCAGCGTGTACATCGCGGAGGTAATCGACGCGTAATGTCCGAGTGCGTTGAATGCGGCAGGGAAACGACGGCTTTCGAGCAGAATCTCACCCGAAAGCTGATCAATCGCTCCGCAGAAAGATTTTACTGCAAAACCTGTCTCGCAAAGAAATTCTCGATAACCGAGAAAGATCTCGACGAAATGGCGGAAAATTTCAAAAAACAGGGGTGCGCCCTGTTCAGTTAGACAAAAGCGCGGCAGAGAAAAACCTGTCGCGTTTTCTTTTTGCGTTAGTTTTTAAAAAATATTACGAAAACGGTTGACAAACGCCCGTTTGAGTGTTATACTATAACCGACTAATTTGGTAGGTAAATAGCTTATGCCCGAAAATTATTACATTGCAATGAGCGAAAAGCGCCGTAGCGGACGATGTTGCGCAGTAACTCCCGAACGAAAAAAATAACGACGAAACAAACAAAAAAAATAAACAAAGGAGATTACTGTTATGTCAAATTATTATACGTCCGCAGATCAACTTATCGGCAGCACGCCGCTTTTGGAACTGAAACACATTGAAGAAAAATTGGGATTAAAAGCAAAAATACTCGCCAAGCTGGAATATTTCAATCCGGCGGGCTCGGTTAAAGACCGCATTGCGAAATATATGATAGAGCAGGCTGAAAAGCAGGGTGTGTTAAAGCCCGGCTCGGTGATAGTGGAGCCGACTTCGGGCAACACGGGAATAGGACTTGCCGCAATCGGAACGGCAAAGGGCTATCGCGTAATACTTACTATGCCCGAAACCATGTCGATAGAGCGCCGCAAGCTTATCAAGGGCTACGGA
>JBJFAC010000222.1:0-2840 GCA_051887715.1 Candidatus Neoclostridium sp. | reverse complement strand
CTCCTCCGCCGAAAAAACCGTTCACGCAGCCTATAAGCGCGGCTAAAAACAGGTTCAAAGCGTGTTTCAAAAATTTTTTCATAAAGGCATTATGCGTCATTTTCGCGTATTTATGCCGGGAGCGGAAACTCTTTCTCGCGAAGAAAACCGCCCGCTCGTTCATATAAATTAAGAAAAATGCGCAACATATCCGTAAACGGGCTTTTTTCCCGAAGAGAAATGCAAAAAATATTCGGTAACACGCTAAAAACAATTGCAAAAATATTGAAAATAGTTTATAATATACGAGTGTACGCGTCGTAGTTACGGTGCGTAAAAAATTCAAGCAAAGTTATTACTCAAAAGGTGAAAAAGCATGATTAAAACAAAATGGATGAAAAAACTGTTAACCGCGCTTTGCGTAGTTGCGATCGCTTTGGCGGCAGTCACCGCGCTGCCCGTTTCACAACCGGTCAAAGCCGACAACGTAAGCGTTTCCAACGGAGATTTTTCCAAGTATAACAGCGAAAGTCTTGCTCCCGACAGCTGGACCAGACTGGGCGATACCGGCGAAAATATCTTCTCCGGCGTTTACGACGGAATAACCGATAAAGTCGGCTTGGGATACGAATTGCTCAACCACGGCACCGACGCCAAAGACTTTCTGGTTATCAACACCAAAAACACTTCGGCGTTCAGCGCGTACGAATCTTTCGAAATCGCTCTTTCCGCAAACTCGTATTATCAGTTCACGGTAAAAGCGAAGGCAAGCACCAACGAAATCGCTTTCATGTCCGTTACCGGTCTCGATAAGGAAATTTCTCTTCCCATAGTGGGCGACGGAGCGTGGACCACTCACAAGATTTATCTCGCAACCGGATTCCAGACCACGGAGTCGGTTAAAATAACGCTCTCGCTCGGCAAAGATTACGCCGAGTATTCGGGCTGGGTTATGTTCGACGACATCAGCGCCGAAACGCTTACCTACCGCGACTTCGCGGCTATCGAAAAGTCCGATAACGTTCTTACCGCGGACGTGAACATTCCGTACGTGGACGGACTTATCAAGGGCGGCGATTTCTTCATTCTGGATAACAATGCGTGGACGATCGGCGGAGACAAAGCCAACGCCTACTACGCGATCGAAAGCACCAATCTGCAAATCGACGGCGAAGAAGAGGAAAACGCGACCATCGTAATCGCTCCCAACTTCGACGGCACCGAGAACAACTTCCTCCACCTCGCTTCCAAAGGCGAAGAATCCACCTACGTAACCGTTACTTCCAACGAATTCACGGTTAAGCCCGACGAATTCTATCGCATAAGCTATTTCGTGCTTGACGACGGCTCGACCAAATCGAGCGGCAATATCGCAAACGCGAAGCTCTATTACAAATACGCTTCCAACTCCGGCGAATTCAAGTCGGTCAGCGCAACCAACATTCAGTCCTCAAACGCCATTGCAAGTCACTTCGGCTGGACCGAAAGAGCGTTCTTCGTTAAGGGTTCGGCTTTCGCAGACGTCGTTTGCAAGCTTGAATTCTCCATCGGAGAAGAGGGCACGCCCGCAAGAGGCGGCGTGTTCATCGACGACGTTCGCGTTCAGAAGCTGACTCCCGAACAGTACGCAAGCGCCGCAACCGACTCTTCCGTAGTCGCCGACGCCGACTCCGCAATCTCCGATTCCACCGGAGTTACCAACGGAGCGTTCTATTCCTACACCGTTACCGACGGCAAGCTCGTTCCCTCCGGCTGGACCAAGATCGTCGCAGGCGATTCCAACACCAACGCTTACGGCTACAGTTCCACCCTCGCGGACGACTCCGAAGCCGATTACGAAGTAGTTAAGGTTTCCGAACCCGAAGCAAACATCGGCAAGTACGATTGCGCGCTGAAAATGTATTCTACCATTCCCACCGCGTTCGCTATGCGCTCGTCCGCTATCTCGGTGGCAAACGGAAAATATCAGCTTATCACCGTTAACCTGTCCAACGTAAACGTTACCGGTAGCGGCGCGGCTGTCGTTATTCGCAGAACCAACGGCGCAGTCGTTGCGGTAAAAGAAAACATCACCGTCGCAGGAACGTATGCGTTCTGCATTAAGGGCGACGCGGACGAAAGCACCAGCGTGTACGCGGAAATCTGGCTGGGTATGTTCGACAGAAAACAAAATCTGGACAAGCTGGCTTCCGGTACCGTTTACGTCAAGTCGGTTTCCGCAGCCGAATCCACCGAAGCCGTATACGAAGAATACGCTTCTTCCACCTCCAACAATCAGATTACCGCTTCGGTTGCGGTAGAAGATTCCTGGCTGGCATGCGACGCGGACGATAACGTTCTGTCCAACTGGACGGTCACCTCGGAAATCGAGGACGCTCTCGTCGAATACGTCGTAACTGAATTGGACGGCGAAAAGGTGATCAAATACTCCAACGTCAGCCCCAACGTTTCCACGATCAAGCTCACCCCCGCAAGAACGATCACCGCTTCCTCTTATTATAAGGTTACCGTTCAGCTCAAGATCGAAGGCTCGCTTGACGATATGGACGCAAACGAGGCAGGTTATAAGGGCGTTCGCGCCGGACTTATCACCGGCGACGCTACCGTCGATACCACCAAATACGTCGTTTCCGACATCAAGGAAACCGTTCTTAAAACCGACGCAAGCAACTACGTAACCGTCGAATTCTTCATTAAGGGCGGCGACGCTGATACCACCGTCACTCTGTTCGTCGGCATCGGCGAAAAGATCGAAGTCAAGGAAGGCGAAACTCCCGTTCCCTACACCGCCGGCACCGTCTACGTCAAGGGCGTTTCGTTCGAGTCCAGCACTACCACCGAGTACACCGACGCTAAGAACG
>JBJFAC010000221.1:0-2842 GCA_051887715.1 Candidatus Neoclostridium sp. | reverse complement strand
ATTCGGTAACCGCGGAAAAATGCGTCGGAGGAGCGATTTTGTATTCCTGCGAGGATAAAACGGTAACCGACGGAAGCAGAATTACCGTCACCGTCACGCCCGACGAGCATTACGAGATTGAAAATTTCTTCGTAAACGGCGAGAAAAAAACACTTGACGCAAACGGGCAATACGTCGTGACGGTGCAGGGCAAGGACGTGTCGCTTAAAGCAACCTTTCGCGAAAAGAAGTATACGTACACCGCAAGCGTGGACGGCTCCGTTGGCGGTAGCGCGGCTTTCGGCGAAAAAAAGGACGGAAAAGTCGATTATTCTGTAAATGCCGACGAGCACTACGAAATAGTATCCGTTTTGCTTGACGGGAAGGAAATAATTCCGGACGGCGCGCTTAGACTTAAGACCTTGAACGGCAGCGTCGACGCGTATTCGGATCACGAGCTCATTGTAAAGTTCTCCCCCGTGCGCTATAAAATAACGGTAGACGAGCCTTTGGGCGCGGTCACGGCGGATAAAACGGAGGCAGCGTTCGGAGAAAAAGTAACGGTTTCCGTCCGACTCCCCTCCGACGGCAAATTAATTTCGCTTAAAATCAACGGAGCGGAGCAAGCCGAAAAGGATAAAATCGAATACGAAATAACCGTAACGGGCGACGTAACCGTAACCGCCGAGATCGACTGTCGCAAATTCACGGTAACCGCGTACGGCGACGACGGCATCGAAAGCGTAACGCTCTCCCGAAGCGAAGTTCCCACCGGCGGACAAGTCACCGTAGTAGCCGTTGCAAAAAAAGGCTACGAGGCAACCGAGGCGTTCGTCGGAAAAGTCAGATACGGGCTTAATAACGGGCAGGTAACGATTGAAAACATAACCGAAAACGTAACCGTTTCGGTGGTATCTGAAAAGAAGCAGTACGCAGTCAAAGTCATCGGCGGCGAGGGAGGATCGCTTTCGGCGTCCAAAGAAAAGTTCTATTACGGCGATAAAATCGTGCTGTACGTAACCGAACAAAAGGGTTACGCGCTGAACGCGTTGGTCGTTAACGGTGAAAACGTCGAGGTTTCGGGCGGCAGCGTAACGCTCGAGGGCTATGCCGAAGACGTGACCGCGCAGGCGTATTTTGAAAAAGAAGTGTATTCCGTCTCGGTGGCGAGAAGCGCGGGCGGAACGATAAAAGCGGACAAAGCCTCTTATTCCGTGGGCGATCGGATATCGTTTGAAATAACTCCCGATCGCGGCTATAAGCTTAAAAGAGCCACCGTCAACGGCAGTTTGGTAACCGTAACCGACAACGCGTTCGTTTTGCCCTCCGGCACGACGGGCAACGTCAGCGCGTACGCGGAATTTGAAAAAATCGTGTACTACGTAAAGACGAGCGCAACGGGTTCGGGTAATTATTCGTGTAACAGAAGCAGTTACCTCGTGGGCGACGAAATAGTCATAACCTACTCGTGCGAACAAGGCTACGACGCGTATATCACCGTGAACGGAACCGAAATGCAGGGCGAGAACGGCACGCTGATTCTTCGCGACCGCGCCGAGAATCTGGATATAACGATACTGTTCGACGTGCGCAAATATACGGTCACCGTAAACGCATGCGAAGGCGGCGACGTAGCGGTAACTCCGAGGGGCAAGGTTGCGTTCGGAGCGACTGTCACCGCCGCGTTTTCTCCCGAAAGCGGTTACGAGGTGCGTTCGGTGACGGTAAACGGCAATAAAGTGCAGCCCGTCGACAACCGAATTACCGTTGAAAACGTACAAAGCGACGTAATAATAGACGTCGTATTCGCAAAAATAGAATATTCTTTTATCGCCGAACAAACCGAGGGCGGCAAAATTCAGGCGGATAAGCAAAAATTCACCTCGGGCGAAAAAGTGACGATCACTTTCGTGCCCGACGACGGATATAAATTCGATTCCGCATATCTGGGCGGCTTGAACGTCACCGACAAGGTCAAGGACGGAACGCTGGTGCTCACCGTCGGAAATTCCGACTTAAGAGTATCCGCCGTGTTCGTGTCCGCGGGCGCAAAGACCTATCGCATGACTTCGTCTCTCAACGCAAAGTACGGCGAAGTAGTCTTCAATCCTCCGGAGGTTGCGGAGGGCGGCACGGCAGTGTTCGTGGTCAATATGAAAAAGGGCTACTCGGTTGCAAAGGTATCGGTTGAAGGCGTCGTTATCGCTCCCCAAAACGGAGTGTATTACTACGGCGGCGTTAAAAGCGATCTCGTGGTAGACGTAGAGCACGCAAAAATCGCATATTCCGTAAACGTGCGGAATAACGCGCACGCGTCGATTTCCGCTCCCGCCGAGTACACGGTCGAGGACGTAGTAAACGTAACCGTTCAACCCGAAAAAGGCTACATCGTCGTCTCGGTCACCGTGGGAGACAAAGTGCTCGTTCCCGATGAGAACGGAATCGTCCGCTACAGCGGCTTCGGCAACGTCACGGTCAGCGCGCTGGTAGAGGAAGGACGCTACGCCGTAACGCTTAAAGCCTGCGCGCACGCAACCGCAACGCTCAGCGACGACGTCGGCGGAATAAGCAAGCTCGTAACGCTCACTGCGACGGCAAACGAAGGCTATACGATAGTCGCGGTATCGGTAGGCGGCGTGCGTCACGCTTTCGAGGGCGGCACTTTCGAGATCGTAGGCGTGCGCGAAAACACCGAGGTCGAAGTTATAACCGACTACGCATACTATACGATCAGAATAATAAACTACTTCGAGGCGGCCGCTTCCACGACCGCCGGCGAGGTTACCGCAGACAAAACGAGCTACACCGTGGACGACGTCGTCACTTTCACCGTTGTCGAGCGCGAGAACTATCACTTGTCGTC